>CAKZLD010000155.1 GCA_937125135.1 uncultured Ignavibacterium sp. | reverse complement strand
AATAATTTCAATGCATTCCATTCATTTGGATTGTGAGAGGCTGAAATTGCAATTCCACCTTGTGCATTCAATTGCTTAACAGTAAATTGAACTGTTGGAGTAGGAACGATACCAATATCAATAACATCAATACCCTTTGAAAGAAGAACTCCTGTTACGATATTATTTACCATCTCACCCGTTATTCTTGAATCTCTTCCAACAATGATTTTACCTGAACCAATAAGTTCTGAGTAAGCATAAGTGTAATCAGTTATAATTTCTGGAGTTAAAGATTCACCAACAATTCCTCTTATTCCTGAAACGCTTACCATTAGTTTCGACATAAAACTCCTTAATTTGTTTTTGAGTTTGATTTTAGATTTTCAATTTTTTGAATATACTTTTTAACATCAAATTTCCGTTCAGCACCAGAGCGATTCATATATCGAATTTTACCGAAAATTTCTCTTTCATACCAAGGTCTATCGTGAACTCCACCAATTGACCATGCACATCCGACATATCCATTCGGATCTCTTCCATCTAATTCATATTTGTCATTGAGATGAATGGCAATTCTTAATGCTTCCTCAGGTGATTTAGTCCATTCAAGAATTTTCTTCGCCCAATACATTCTCATGTAACCGTGCATCTTACCTGTAATTACCATTTCAGATTGAGCAGCATTCCACAAATCATCGTGAGTTTTAGAATATTCTAATTCATCTTCTGAATACAAATATCTCCTTTGATCCTTTCTGTGTTGATTGAGTGTTTCTTTAGCCCAATCAGGAAAGCCATCAAAACTATCATAATTAGTATTAAAATAGCAGAAATTATCCGATAACTCTTTTCTAATTATCAACTCCTCAAGATATGAAATAGTAGATTGATGATTCGGGAAAAGTTGTTTTAAAATTAAAGCAATTCTCTGTGATGAAATTTGTCCGAAGTGAAGATAAGGTGAAATATTCGATAAACCATCAATGCTTGGATCGTTTCTAATCTCGTGATAATTTTCAAACTTATTCTTTATAAAGTCATCCAATACTGCAAGTGCTTGGTCTTCTCCAGATTGGAAATATGGAACGGGTTTAAAGTTCTTATCTACTTCTATTTCCGAATAAACTTTGTTCCAATCATTTTTTTCAAATCCAATATAGTTTTTAGTGGAAGTTTTGAGTTTGGGTATTTCAACAAGAAATTCATCTAAAAGTTTATTTATTTTTGGTCTGATCGTATATGCGGCAAATTCTTGTTTATTAGAGGCAACAAGACAAGGTACGATATTGTGCGTATCAACTTCATAAAAAGGAATTTCAATTTTTTTTGCTACATCTCTCTTCCAGATTCTTTTAATTTTCAGTGGATCGAAATCAGAAACCAAAGTATTTGCCTGAAACTTTTTTATAAAATCCGGAATAGTGTCTTGTGGATTTCCTAACAATAGAAAAAACGGAATGTTAAAATCTTTTAATTTTAATTCAACTTTTTGCAGACCTTTTATTAAAAAATCATATTGTCTAAATGTAGCTCCAAGAAATTTTTTAACGAGTGAAAAAATTACAATTAAACTTGTCTGTTTCTCTGCTGCTAATTCTGAAGCAAATAGCAAAGCGTAATTATCAGAAACTCTCTGATCTCTGCTCATCCAGTAAATGACCGGACCTTTTCCTTCATTACCTTTCTGTAATAATCTTACTCTTCTTTGAAAGTTCACAATATTCAGAATAAATTTGAGTGTTATCGAGTTAATGACCAGTTTCTAATAATAGCTTTATCTTCATCTGTTAATTTTCCTTTTGGATTAATTACGCGGTAACTCCAAGGTGGCATTCTTTCATTGAGAACTTCTTCCCAAATTTCTCTTCTGACCTTATCTTCGTTCATTGAGTAATAATCCCATTCAGTAAAATTAAGATGTGCTCTTCCCTCTTTAACATCGTGAGAAATCAAGAAAGAAATTGGAGCGATTTTCGAATACCATTTCCATTCCGTTAAGTTCGAATGACAATCGTAACAAGCTCTGGTTAAAATATTTTTCACTTCCGGAGGCATTGGCATTTCTTCCTTGACTGGAGGATTGCTTTGCTCGACAGAAATGAATTGAATCCCAATCAAGACAACTATTAGAAACCAGAAAAATTTTTTCATATCTACTCCTTAGTTATTTGTTAAGTAAATTACAAGCTTGGTTGACGATATTCTCTACAGTAAGATCATATTTTTCAAAAAGAATTTTCTCAGGAGCAGAAGCTCCAAATCTTTCAACAGATATTGCAATTCCTTTTTCTCCAATATATCTCTCCCAACCAAGTTTTCTTCCAGCTTCTATCACAATTCTGTTTTTAACATTATCGGGTAGAACCTGCTTTCGATAATCCTCACTTTGCATTTCGAATAATTCCCAACTTGGAAAACTTACCACTCTTACACCATAATTTTTCTTTTCTAATTCTTCGGCAGAGTTCAAAGCTAATTCGACTTCAGAACCTGAAGCTAAAATAATAAGATCAATTTTTTCCGAATCCTTTAAAATATATGCACCAAAATTTAATCCCTTCTGATTTGAAAGTATAGAACGATCTAAAGTTTTAACTTTTTGTCGTGTCAGAATCAGAACAACAGGTCCACCTTGATGTTCGACAGCAAATTTCCATGCTTCAGTAACTTCATTTGCATCAGCAGGACGAATAACAATCGTATTCGGAATAGCTCTTAAAGAAGCCAAATGTTCAACCGGTTGATGAGTCGGACCATCCTCACCCAAACCAATGCTATCGTGAGTGAAAACATAAATAACTTTTGTTCTCATCAATGCAGCTAAGCGTAATGAAGGTCTGAGGTAATCAGAAAAAATAAGGAAAGTTCCACCATAGCAAATCAAATTTGAATGAAGCGCAATGCCATTAAGTATAGCTCCCATAGCGTGTTCTCTTACACCAAAATGAATGTTTCTTCCACTTCTATTCGAATTGCTGAAAACGCCAGCATCCTTTACAAAAGTGTTGTTTGATTCAGAAAGATCAGCACTTCCACCAATTAAAAAAGGAATTCTTTTGCTCAACTCAGATAAGACTTTTCCAGAAGCTTGTCTTGTTGCCATAGAATCAGTGAAATTTGGTAGATCATCTT
>CAKZLD010000154.1 GCA_937125135.1 uncultured Ignavibacterium sp. | reverse complement strand
GAGCTGGCGAAGGGATTTGAACCCCCGACCTGCTGATTACAAGTCAGCTGCTCTACCAACTGAGCTACGCCAGCAAAACTTTAAATCTTCAAGAACAACAGTTTTATTTTTTTCAGCTGCTCTACCTCCGTTAGCTAACGGATGAGCTACGCAATCAATTCAATATTTGAGTTGCAAAATTAAATCAGTAATTCTTATTTATCAAATTTAATTATCCGTTTCTTCTGTGAAATCAAAATTTTTTGAATAAATTCTGAATTGAACCATTTTCTGTCGAATTTTTTTAATCAATTCAAAAACTAAATCATCAAATTCGAATTGTTCACCGGGATTTAAGATCATTCCCGATTTTGAGGCAACAAATCCTGCAATTGTGTTATAATCATCTGATTCAGGTAATTTATAATTGAAAACTTCATTGAAATCACTGATATTCATTGTACCTAATACGTAATATTTTCCGTCAGTACCTCTGCTATATTCGGAGAATTCTTTTCCTTCAGTTCTGATTTCACCTATAATTTCTTCGAGAATATCTTCCATAGTTATCATTCCTTCAGTTCCACCATATTCATCAGTTACGATTGCAACTCTTTGTCCTTGCTTTTGCATTTCCTTTAATGTCTGAAATATTGGTTTGTTTTCAGGAACGAAATACGTCGGTCTCATCAAATCTTTAAATTCAATTTTATTTCCTGAGACTGATACTTTCATTACATCTTTAGTATGAAGCACTCCGATAATATTATCAATTGATTTTTCATACACTGGAATTAAAGTATGTCCTGTCTGAATAATCTTTTGAATGTTTATCTGATAATCATCTAAAATATCCAAAGCAACCATTTCTGTTCTTGGAATCATCACTTGTTCAACTGTGAGATCGGTTGTCTCAAAAATATTTTCTATTATTTCTTGTTCAGTTTGATCCACAGTTCCTGATTTAACTCCATCTGATATAATATCGAGTATTTCATCCTCAAAAGGTTTTGTTTCACTGAAGCCTGTTTTCTCTTTGAATGGTTTCAAAATGACATTTGCCAGAAACGTGACAGATGTGGAAAATGGTGAAAGAATTCTGGATAGAAACAAAACTTTTCTGACTGATTTTCTTCCGATATATTCAGAATACTTGAACGCAATTGATTTTGGTATCAATACATTAAAAACCAGAACCAGAAACGTTAGAGAAAGAGCCGTAATCAATAGTGAAAGTGCAATTGCAATATCCTGCAAACCTTTATACTGTTTAATAAAATTGAAGATATAATCATTTATAAACAAGTAACCAATTATACTGATAATAACAAGGTTAATCGTATATAAAAAATTAACTGAGCCATAGACTTCGTCCTGATGCTTCAAAAACTTCTCAAAAATTTCAGCATCTTGATCGTTGTTTTCTTCAAGTTCACTAATTTTATTTTCACCAAATGCACCTAACGCAATTTCAGATACTGACAATAAAAAATTTATAATTAAGAGAATAATTATTATGAATAATAGTAACATCAAACACCGTATTTGTGAGAGAAATACTGCACAAAAATAATGTTAAAGATATTTGAATCATAAGTTATATTTGAAATGTTAAATAATCATTAAATATTTGAGATGAAACCAACACAGATTAAAATCCAGAATAAAGAGAATATTTTTATCAAGTGGAATAATGAAAAGGAGACTATCATTTCCCTCAAATATCTCAGAGATGAATGCCCCTGCGCAAATTGCAAAGGTGAAACAATTCTATTAAAAACCTACCGACCTCCAAAATTAAATTTTGCAACTCCAGATATGTATGTAATACAGAAAATTGAACCAGTCGGAAGTTACGCAATACAGATCACCTGGAAAGATGGACACAATACAGGAATTTATTCTTGGGAGTATTTAATGAAATTAGATGAGGATGAAAAAGAAAATAAAAAACAGAATTATCAGCCTTTAATATGATTTCGAAAAATGAGATTAAATATTTTGTTTCTTTGAATCAAAAAAAGTATAGACTTTCGGAAAAAAAATTTTTAGCTGAAGGATTAAAAATTGTTTTAGAAGGTTTAGAAAGTATTTTTCCTTGTGAGGTAGTTTTAATCACTTATGAATTCGCAGAAAATAATGATGTACTAATAAAACAATTAAAAAGAAACAATGTCAGAATTGAAATAGTAAATTCAATAGACTTCCAAAAAATTTCTGATACTAAAAATCCACAGGGAATTATCGGTGTTTTCAGATATGATGTATTGATTTTCTCTCCATCACAAATGCATCCAAACGTACTTGTTTTTATAGATAATGTTTCTGACCCCGGAAATCTCGGTGCTATTTTAAGAGCTTGTGACTGGTTTGGGATAAGTGAAGTGTTAATTAGTCCTCAATCATCTGAATATTTAAACCCAAAAGTAATACGTGCATCAATGGGATCGGTTTTTCACTTAATGGTTTATGATGACGTTGATTATAAAATTCTGAATGAAATGAAAAAACAAAACTATCAGATAATTTGTAGCGATATTGAAGGAGAGGATATTTTCAAATTTAATTTTCCTACAAAATATATTTTGACTTTCTCTTCTGAATCATCCGGACCTTCTCAACAACTCATCTCTTTAGTAGATAAATTTATCACTATTCCCAAAAAAGGAAATGCTGAATCGCTTAATGTCTCCGTTGCTGCAGGGATTATCCTTTCACGAACAATTTGATTTATTCTAACCGAACTCTGAAAAATATTTTCAAACCTTATGTGAGATTGATGAAAATATGAATTCTATTTTCTTATAAACATAAAGAAAAAGAAAATCAGAGCTTGAAGTAGGATGATTGTTGCACCACTTGGTATGTCTAAATAATAGGATAAAAACAGTCCAACAAATGCAGATGTTATTCCAAGGGAAATTGATACTAAAGTCATTTTAGAAAAAGTTTTTGCTACTAACCTTGCTGAAGCTGCTGGAATAACCAAAAATGCTGCAATTAAAACTATCCCCACAACTTTTATTGATACAACAATTGTTATTGCAACCATTATGTTCAGAAGGTAATCATCTATCATAACTTTAATTTTATCTGTGTAAGCTAACTCTCTGTCAAAAGAAGAATAAGCCCACCTTTTCCAAAAAGGAAAAAGCAAAATCGAAATCAATGATAAAGCAGTTGTAATAATAATATCATTATTGTTCACTGCAAGTATGGAGCCGAAGAGATAATTGAAAGCATCATTTGAATAATTTCTCTTAAGAGAAATAAAAATTATCCCCAATGCCATTGATATTGAGAAAAATATTCCAATGGTTGTATCTTCAGCGAGATTACTTTTTTCTTTGACATAAGTAATTCCAATTGCAACAAGAATGGTAAAAGGAATAGCAATGATTAAAGGTTCCTGATTAAAAAAAATACTAATAGCAACTCCACCAAAGGCAGCGTGTGCTAATCCACTTCCTAAAAATCCCATTCCTCTTTGAACTACAAAGACACCATAATAACTTGACAGAAATCCTACTAAAGCACCAGCAATGATAGCTTTTTGTAGGAAAGGAATTGTAAATATTTCAAACATCAGTCCTCACCTTTGAAGTTGTGATTATGACCAATGTGTCCAAATGCTATTCTCAAATTGTCTTCACTCAAGGCTTCTTTTGGAGCATCAAAAGAAATCTGATTTCTATTAAGCAGCAAAACTAAATCTGAATGGTGATGAGCAACATGCCAATCGTGTGTTATCATAAGAACAGTTGCTCTTGATTTGCTTTGATAATTTTCAAGTAGATTGTATAAATCGGATTCACCTATTGCATCTATTCCTGTAGCTGGTTCATCAAGAACAATTAGTTTTGGATTACGAACAAAACTCCTTGCAAGACAAACTCTTTGTAATTCACCACCGGACAAAGTTGAAAGAGAGCGCTCAGCAAGATGTTCAGACTTAACAAGCTTTAATGCTTCAAATGCAAGATTTTTTGTTTTACCTCTAATACTCCAAGGCCATTTTTTCATTAGTCCTGATGCAACTAATTCAATGGCTATTGCAGGAAATTTTCTATCCATTGTTTTGATTTGAGGAACGTATCCGATTAAAGTTGGATCAACTTCATTAGGCTTTTTATTAAATACTGAAATTGAACCAAAATAATTTTTTATTAAACCTAAAACAATTTTCAGTAATGTAGTCTTCCCTGCACCATTTGGTCCTACGATTGAGACGAACTTTCCTTCAGGAATGGAAATATTTATTTCTGAAAGTACAGGAATTCCATTGTAACTAAATGATAAGTTCTTTGTTTCAATTATAAAATTCATTTAAGTGCGTGCTCAATAATTTTTAGATTATGATTTACGATACTTGCATAATCATATAATTCGTCAGTGCCACCCATTGGGTCAAGATCATAATATTTAATTCCTAAAGATTCAGCAAGAATTTTGGTAGTTCTATCACTATGCTGTTTATTTGTGAAGATTGCTTTTACATTATTCTCTTTTACTAAGTCCATAATCTCCTTCATCTCTTTTGGAGAAAGCACTTGTCCAGGGGAGACTTCCAAAAACCCAACAATTTTAAATTCATATCTTTTGAAAAAGTAATTATAAAAAGGATGTGATGAAAAAATATTTTTATTTTCGATCAATTTAGTTTTCTGATAAACGAGACTGTTAAGCTCATCTAATTTATCTTTAAACTTTTCTGCATTTTCAATGAATTCAATTCTTTTCTCAGGAAAGTGTTTTATTAAAAGATTCACAATATTGTCAATCATAGCTTTAACTGTAACCGGATCAGTCCAGAAATGAGGGTCAAAATGTGTATGATTGTGATTGTGAGAATGATTATGATTTTCTAAAATTGGATCAGTGATGGTTAACTTCAAACTATCGGGTAGATAGTCAGACAATTGAATTTTATTTTTTGCTTCAAGTTTAGCTGCCCATCCATCTAAATTTTTATCACAGTAAATAAACAATTCTGATTGCTGAGCTTTTATTAAATCCGAAGGAACTAACTCATAAGTATGTGGATCAACCGATTGGGGCAAGAGAACATCTATATTAAGTTGTTGCTGTGATAATTCATCAATAATTAGTTTGAATGGATAAATAGTTACAAGAATATCAACTTCATCTTCTTTTTTTTTGCAAGAGCCAAAAAGAATAAATAGAGTAAATAATATTAAAAACTTTTTCATTACTTCTTTTTCGTACTTACTTTTCTAATAATGAAGTAAAGTCCGAGCATTAAAAACGGTATGCTTAATAATTGTCCCATATTTAATGGTAACGATGACTCAAAGGCTGACTGATTTTCTTTGAAAAATTCTACTATTATCCTGAATCCAAAAACGAGTAAGAGAAATAATCCGAAATTAAAACCGGCTTTCACTTGTGATTTTCTTTTTTTGTAAATAAGAAATAAAACTACAGCTGAAAAGAAATAAAATAAAGATTCATATAATTGAGTAGGATGTCGTGGAATATCATCAACTCTTATGAAAACAAAAGCCCAAGCAACATCACTAGCTTTTCCAAAAATTTCTGAATTAAAAAGATTTCCCAATCTTATCAAAGCTCCGCCTAATGAAACAACGATAACTAATCTATCCAAAATCCACAATAGATTCTGACCTTTCACTTTCTTAGAGAACATGTATAAAGCGATTAGAATTCCTATCGCAGCCCCGTGTGAGGCTAATCCTCCCTGCCAGACTTTTATTATTTCCAAAGGATTTGCTAAATAATAAGAAGGATCATAAAAAAGACAATGACCGAGTCTTGCTCCAACTACAGTTCCAACTATCACATAAACGGAAAGTTTGTCCAAATCTTCAAGTGATTTGTTTTCAAGTTTATAAATCCTCTGCATAATGATGTAGCCAAAAACAAACGCAAGTGCGAATAGCAATCCATACCATCTTATAGAGAGAGGTCCTAATCTTAATAATTCAGGACTAACCGTCCACCATATTTCTGCAATGTTCATAGAATTTTTTATTTTTTTCGGAAATATAAAAATGTTAGTTGTTTTATGATGAATTAAATTAAGAGGATAATTAGTTTTAAGCTAAAAGGGATTTATTAGAAAAATTTTTAGCACAATTTTAACTAAGGCATTGAGAGACAAGTGTATTATTTTTGCGATGAAATGATATAAATGATTATGGAATATTTAATCAGTATAACTATCGGATATTTATTAGGTTCATTTCCAACAGCTTATGTCGTACTTAGGAAAAAAGGAATTGATATTACTCAGGCTGGTAGCGGAAATGTCGGAGCAATGAATTCATTTGAAGTTACTAATTCAAAAGCAATTGGAATTATCGTTTTGATCTTTGATTTCCTTAAAGGATTTCTGAGTGTTTTAATAATAAGATTTATTTATCCTGAGAGTTTCGTTTTACAAGGGATGTCTCTGATTTTTGCTATTTTCAGCCATTGTTTCAATCCTTGGATAAATTTTAATGGCGGAAGAGGATTAGCTACTGCTTCAGGTGGAATTGTATTGATTATTTATCCTTTAATTTTCGTCTGGCTAATACTTTGGGCAATCACTTTCATACTAAAAAAGAACATCCATTTATCAAATATCGCTGCGACTATTTTATCAATGCTAATTGTTTTTAACAATTCTGAACTTTCAATTAAATACAGTAGTCCAAAAGCTAATAGTTCTGAATCAATTGTGTTAATATTTACATTGGGTTCTCTTATAATTTTAATTAAGCATATTGAACCATTAAAAGAATTAATCAAAGATTTTAAGGAAAAAGGAATCAGAAAATGATTACTAAAAAAACTCTTTTTATTACAATTTCATTTCTCTTGTTAATTGTAATTTCATCGGTTGTTTATCTGAAAGAAGGATGGCAAGGAGAAGTAATCAATTCACCTCAAAATAAACAAATACTAATTTCTCAAAACCAAATACAAGACGAAATAAATAATTCCCGAAGAAATATAATCACAAAGACTGTAGAGCAAGTTAGTCCTGCAGTGGTAGGAATCAATGTTATTGAAATCCGACAATACAGAGATCCTTTCAGTTATTTTTTTGATGACCCGTTTTTCAGACAATTTTTTGGTGACAGAAGAAATTACAGTCAAAGAGTTCAGGGATTAGGTTCAGGATTTATTATTTCTCCCGATGGTTATATTATCACCAATGATCACGTTGCTGGCAATGCAAGTGAAATTACTGTTACACTTACAGATGGTTCACACCACAAAGCAGAGATAATCGGCACAGATCCCGTATCTGATATTTGTTTATTAAAAATAGATGGGAAAAATTTTCCATACTTAGAATTAGGAAATTCTGATGATGTCATCATAGGTGAATGGGTTATTGCACTTGGAAATCCGTTCGGTCTGTTCGATTTGAATGATCAACCAACTGTTACAGTCGGAGTCATTAGCGCCAAAGGAATGAATCTTGAACCATTAAATAACAGATATTACATAAATATGCTTCAAACTGATGCGGCTATCAATGGCGGTAATAGTGGTGGTCCTTTGGTAAATAGTGTTGGTCAGGTTATTGGGATGAATACTTTAATCTTCACTGCTGGCGGAAGTCAAGGAAATATTGGATTGGGTTTTGCAATTCCTATCAATAAAGTTAGAAGAATTGTTACTGAATTGAAAGAAAAAGGCTCGATTGAAAGAGATTTTCAAATTGGAATGAGCATTCAAAGTATTGACGAAGGAATAGCAAGATATTACGATCTGAAAAACACCAGAGGCGTGATAGTGACCAGAGTTGTTCCAAACTCCCCTGCTGATAAAGCAGATATAAGAGTAGGCGATATTATAACTGAAATTGAAGGGTATAAAGTCAACAATGAAAAAGTTTTATTCGGAGTCTTTCAGGAATTCAGAGTAAATCAGACAATCAGTATTAGTATCATTAGAGATAATAAAGAGCTTGTTAAAAAAATGAAATTGGTTAGAAAATGATTGAAAGATATTCACTTCCGGAAATGTCTTCTATCTGGGAAGATAAATTCAAATTCGAGACTTGGTTGAAGATTGAAATTCTTGCTTGTGAAGCAAGAACTGCAAAAGGCGAAATTCCATCTGAAGATTTAGAGCAAATTAAATCAAGAGCTAAATTTGATGTAAAAAGAATTTTGGAAATTGAAGAAACAACTAAACACGATGTCATTGCTTTTTTGACAAACGTTGCTGAATATGTCGGTGCTGCTTCAAGACATATTCACTACGGAATGACTTCGTCTGATATTCTTGATACTACTCTCTCTTATCAGATGAAAAAATCAGGAGAAATTCTATTAAAACAATTGTATGAATTCAAAGAAGTTCTTAAACAAAGAGCAGTTGAGCACAAATCAACTATATGCATAGGAAGAACACACGGTGTTCACGCTGAACCAACGACGATGGGACTGAAGTTTGCATTATGGTTTGAAGAAATAAAAAGAAATATCGAAAGATTAGAGAATGCTATTGATGAAATAAGTGTTGGCAAAATAAGCGGAGCAGTAGGAACATTCGAACATTTATCTCCGGATATTGAACAATATGTTTGTGAGAAAATGGGATTGAAAGCTGATCCAATTTCCACTCAGATAATTCAAAGAGACAGACACGCTCAATTTTTAACAACGCTTGCTGTTATAGCTGCAACCTTAGAAAAAATCGCAACAGAAATAAGACATCTACAAAAAACAGAAGTTCTCGAAGCTGAAGAATATTTTTCAAAAGGTCAAAAAGGCTCTTCTGCAATGCCACATAAAAGAAATCCAATTATAAGTGAAAGAATTTGTGGACTTTCAAGATTGATAAGAAGCAATTCTCTTGCAGCTCTTGAGAATGTTTCGCTTTGGCACGAAAGAGATATTTCACATTCATCTGTTGAAAGAATTATTATTCCTGATAGCTGCATTGCATTAAATTATATGCTCGATCTTTCAATAAAATTAATAAAGAATCTTATCATCTATCCGGAGAATATGATTAAAAATGTTAATTTGACAAGAGGTTTGATTTTTTCTCAAACTTTTTTGTTGAAATTCATTGAAAAAGGAATTACACGCGAAGAGGCTTATAAAATTGTTCAAGATTCTGCTATGACAGTTTGGAAGAATACAGATACTGATTTGAAAAGTGAATTACTCAAATCTGATGAAGTAAAGAAATATTTTACAAAAGATGAAATTGAAGAAACTTTTAGCTTCGACAAAATGTTGAAAAATGTAGATTTAATTTTTCAACGAACTATCTATAATGAGGAGTAAAAATGAAAAGTATATTCAAATTTATTTTTTGTTTAATAACCTTTGGATTATTCGGTTGCGGTGGTAATGCTCAATCTTTAATTGAAGGACAAATTGCCCCCGATTTCACCTTAGAAGATGAAAATTCTATTAGTTACACTTTATCAGATTTTAGAGGCAAATCACCAGTCATTATTTTCTTTTATCCAAAGGCTGGGACTCCCGGTTGCACAAAGCAAGCTTGCGGAATCAGAGATAATATTTCCAAATTCAAAGAGAATAATATTGCTATATTCGGAATAAGTGTGGATTCCAAAGAAACGCAGAGAAAATTTAAAGAAGAAAATAACCTCAACTTCCCTCTGCTTTCTGATGAAGACAAATCTGTATCTAAATCTTATGATGTTTTGAACAATTTAGGATTTTCGAGTAGAGTAACTTTCATAATAGATAAAGAAGGAAAAATTACTCACATATTAAGAGATATAAACATTAGTGAACACGCTGATCAAGTTTTCGAACTTGCATTAAAATTAAAGTAATAATCATAAGAGAATTAAATGAAATTAAAATCTAATTCATTAAAAATTTTATTTGCTTTTTCAGTATTTGTTTTAATAAGTTTTTTATTTGCAACTGAGAAAAGCCAATCTGAAATACTGATTACTAACGATTCAATAAAAGTAATTTTACCGGAAAGCAAGCATAAAACAGAAACAAGATTGGTAACAAGTATTCTTTCAAGATACCATTACAAAAAATTTTCTCTGAATGATTCACTTTCATCTGTGATTTTCGATGAGTTTATAAATTCGCTGGACAATGGTAAAAACTATTTTCTTGCATCGGATATTAAAGAATTTGAAAAGAGCCGATATAAGATTGACGATTTTTTAATCAATGAAGATATTCGATTTTTCTTCGATGTGTTTAATAAATACATTGAAAGGGTTAAAGAGCGGGTTGATTTTGCTAAATTGACTCTTGAAAAAGAATTAGATTTTTCAACTGATGAATATTTTTTAATTAAAAGAGATTCAATTGATTGGTTCAAAACAAAAGAAGAACTTGACCAAGATTGGTTGAAAAGGATTAAAAATGATGCTTTGATTTACAGGCTAAATGATAAAGACTGGGATTTCATAAAAACGACTCTTCAGAAAAGATATAACAACTTGTTAAAATTTTTACTTCAGAACAATGCTGATGATGTTTATCAACTTGCAATGAATTCCTTTGCCGAATCAATCGATCCACATACAAATTATTTTTCACCGATAACATCAGATAATTTTAAGATTGATATGTCATTATCATTGGAAGGAATTGGTGCGAGACTGCAGACAGAAGATGACTACACAAAGATTTTTGAAATTATCCCCGGAGGTCCTGCCGATAAAAGCAAAGAATTAAAAGCTGATGACCGCATTATTGCAGTAGCTCAGGGTGAAGATGGTGAATTCGAAGATGTTATTGGTTGGCGGTTGAATGATGTTGTGAGGAAGATTCGCGGAGAAAAAGGAACTGTTGTAAGACTTTTAATTATTCCTGCTGGTGAAAGCCTTAATTCAAAACCTAAAGAAGTTAAACTTGTCAGAGAAAAAGTTAAGATTGAAGATCAAGCTGCAAAAAATAAAATTATAGAATTGGAAAGAGATGGACGTAAATACAAAATTGGTGTAATTGAAATTCCAAAATTCTATACAGATTTTGATGCAAGAAGAACCGGTGAAGATGGAAAAAGCACAACTAAAGACGTTAAAAATTTGATTAAAGAATTAAAGGAAAAAGGAATTGACGGACTTATTATTGATTTACGAAACAACGGCGGAGGTGCACTGAATGAAGCTGTTGAATTAACAGGGTTATTTATAAAAGCTGGTCCTGTTGTGCAGGTTAGAAATTCAATGAACATTATTGAAGTAAATGATGATACTGATACATCAATTTATTACGATGGTCCTTTGGCAGTATTGATCAACAGATTCAGTGCTTCGGCTTCAGAAATTTTTTCTTCTGCCATTCAGGATTATGGCAGAGGAATTATAATTGGAGAAAATTCATTCGGGAAAGGAACCGTTCAGAATTTGATTGATTTGAATATGATGTCTTCAAATCGAAATGAAAAATTTGGACAAGTGAAATTAACTGTTGCTAAATTTTATAGAATTAATGGAGAGACGACACAAAAATACGGAGCAAAACCTGACATTGAATTTCCGTCATATTTTTCATCTGATGAGTTTGGTGAATCAACTCAAAAATCTGCGCTTGAACCTGATAAAATAAATCCTGTTTCCTATAAGAAGGTTGGAGATATTTCTTCAATATTGACTGAATTAAAATTACGTCATCAGAAAAGAGCTAATAACAATCCAGAGTTTGAATATCTACTCAATCAGATAGAAGAATATAAAATTTCAAGAAATCAGAAAATGATTTCACTCAATGAAAAGATTAGAAGAAAAGAACAGGTTGAACAAGAAGAGAAAAAAATCAAAATGGAAAATGATTATAGAAATAAAAAGGGGTTGACTCTTCTTGAAAAAGGTGATAAAACAAATTCAATCAAAGAAATTGAAAATGAATATCCCTTAAAAGAATCTGGTCAAATTTTAATTGATTTAATTACCATCAAAAAATAATTCAGGATTAAAATGTTCATTAATTTATTTAAAACTAAGCAATTATTTTTTTTAACTGTTTTAATTGTAACATCATTTTCGCCGTCATGTGCAAGTCAGGAAGAAAGACTTGCATTAGCAAAACAAGAAGTAGAAATAATAAACAGCAAACTTGATAAAGCAGAAATGATTACAGGTCTAATCTTCCGAGGTGAAAAAAGATATCATTATAGAGCATATTTTGTAGATGATAAATTGGTTTACATCTTTTCTGATTTGAACGTTGGTGTAAGAAGTGCCTCAACTAATTTTTATTATTTCCATAAAGGTGATCTACTTTACTTCAAAAAGGATGAAGTTGGATTTGATCCCGCTAATGTTAAAAGAAAAATGTCTGTTAAAAGCGAAATCTATTTCGATGGAGATGATGTTTTGGAGTCTGTCAAAACTGTCAGAGGTGAGTACGATGAAATAACACAAGAAGAATTAGATGAGATTCTAGAAGAAGCAAAAAAATTATATGAAGCAGCAATAGAAAAGAAAGCTAGTTCAAAGTAGAGATTATTGTGAGCTAATTTCTTTTAGAATTTTTTGCAATTCAGACTTTACTTCCGCTGTAGGGAATTTTTCCGAAGTCCAGATTTCAAATGACTTTGCAGCCTGAAAAATTAGCATATCTAATCCATTTATTATTTCAGCATTTGACTGCTTAGCAAAGGAAAGAAATCTTGTCATTTGAGGATTATAAACGAGATCAAAAACAATCTGATTTTTATTAAAAAACTTCTCTGAACTCACCACTGCATCATCAACTTCCGGAGTCATTCCAAGTGGTGTTGTATTAACAACCAGTTTGGAATTTTGAACTATTTCAATCAAGTCTGGTGGAGAATATTTTAAGACTTCGATTTCGTTAAAATTCATTTTATCACTTAAAACCTCTTTAAGATTGAAGGCTCTGTCTTCAGTTCTATTAATCAAATTAATTTTTTTAGGTTTGAAATGTTTAATCAATGCATAAACAACTGCTCTTGAAGATCCACCAGCACCAAAAATAGTGAAAATCTCGTCACTGATATCATTTTTATAAGGTAATAATGTTTCAATTATACCATTTACGTCGGTGTTGTAGCCAGAAAGATTTCCTTCAATGATTAAAACTGTATTAACAGAACCAATAATTGAAGCTTCGTCCGAAAGATGATTTAATAAAGGGATTATCTTCGTTTTATACGGTATCGTTACATTAAAGCCAACAAAGTTTAACGAAATCATTCCTTTAACAGCTCGCTTCAAACTAACAGAATCTACATCAAAAGGAATGTAGTAATAATCAAGACCCTTCAACTTTAAAGCAAGGTTATGAATAAAAGGTGAATATGTTTGCTTAATCGGATGGCCGATCAGACCAATTAAGTTAGTTTTTATTTTTAGTAAATCAGACATTAAATAGAATCAACTTTCACCGAGAAGTTTTTTGAATAATTTTGAGGAACGAATTTCTGGATAATCATTTTCAAATTCTTTCTTCATCTCAGGATTTAGTTCGAAAGCTTTTTTCAAACACTCTAAAGCATCATTAGTTCGATTAAGTATAAAATTTATCTTTGCTTTAGAGTAGTAAAAGTTGGAATCATTTGGATTCAATTGAATACATTTTTCAAATGCATCCAAAGCTTCAAGCCAATTGTTAGTTTCGAACAATACTTCTGCAAGACTATTCCACAAAGAGAGATTTTCCGGATCAAATTCTAATGCTTTTTTATATAGAAAAATTGATTCCTCAATTTCTCCTATTGAATAAAGTAAATCAGCTTTAGCACTCCAAGCTTCAGCATCGTCAAGTGAAATTGAAATTGCTTTATTAAAATCTTTAAGAGCCAATTTTGTTTTACCAATTGAGTCGTAACAATAACCTCTTGCCAAGTAAGCTTCATAATAATCAAATCCTATTTCAATTGCTTTTGTATAATAAGAGATTGCAGAGGTAATATCATTAACTTCTTCATATAAACTACCAAGATTGTAATAAGCAGTTTCATCATCAGGATCTAAACTAATTACTTTTTTGAAACAGAAAATCGCTTCTTCAAATTTTCCAATATCTGCATAGGCATTACCCTTATTATACCAAGCATTAATAAAATCTTCCTGAATCGCAGTTACAAAATCAAAACATTTTATTGCTTCTTCAATTTTATTCAATTTTACAAGAATAACACCTTTGTTAAACCATCCAATAGGGTTATAAGGATCAATATCAATAAAATTATCGTAAGATCTTAATGAATTTTCGTAATCACCTAAAGATTCAAAACAATAACCCATTTCAAAAAAACAATCAGTAAAATCAGGCTCAAGAGCGAGACTTAATTCGTATTGCTGAATGGCTTTATTAAATAATTGTTGTTTCTGATATAGAATACCTAAATTATAGTAAGCTTCGGAATTTGTCGGGTTAATTTCTATAGCTTTTTGTAAAGAGTCTTCTGATTGTTCGTAAAGATTAAGATACATTTCTGCGGCTGCTTTTTGAATTAGAGCTTCTTCATCATTTGGGTTAAGACTTAGAGCTTTTTCGAAGCATTCAAGGGAAAGCTCATATTCAAATAGACAGTAAAGTAAAACTCCTTTATGAGTCCAAAGCTCAGAATTATAAGGATAAATATTCAAAAGTTCATTTACAAGAAACAATCCATCTTCAAAACGACCAATTTCAATAGAATCTTCGATTAAGTCTTCAATTCTTTCTACTGAATCATAAAGGTAACCAGTTTCAATTAATTCTTTACATTTTCTCAGTTCATCATCAAAAGAGTCATTTTTTTCATAATTTTCATCAGATTGATAATTAGAACGATCAAAAATCATTTTCTCTCCGAAAAGTATTATTTATATTGTTAATGTATATTCAAACTGATATAAAAACAAGGAATGAATTTGTTGGAATTTGTTATAAATTTTATTAAAGATCTCGTTCTACTCTTCGTTTTTGAAAAAAAATTAAACTTTTTGTTGTACTCTTTAATTAAGAAAAATTTTTATCTGTCAAAACAGATGTAAAAAATAGTTTGAAGTTTCGAATCAATTCATTTTGTGAGAATAAAACAATATCACTCATAAATTTTTATTGATTTTTTTATCATTATTGTTAGTTTTACACATCAGTAAAAAATAAAAACTTAATATGCGAAAAGTAATTTATCCCGGAACTTTTGATCCTGTTACAAACGGACATATCGATATCGTTCGTCGTGCTGTTGATTTATTCGATCAGGTTGTGGTAACGGTAGCAGTAAATCCCTCAAAGCAACCATTATTTACTACTGAAGAAAGAGTTACAATGTTGAAAGAAAGTCTGAAAGAATTTGATAAAGTTATTGTTGATTCATTTGAAGGTTTGACTGTTGACCACGCTAAACAAGTTGGTGCGATTGGAATAATCAGAGGATTGCGTCAAATAAGTGACTTCGAGTTCGAATTTCAGATGGCATTGATGAACAGAAAATTAGCAGGTGATATAACAACAATTTTTCTCATGCCTCACGAAAGATATACTTATCTCAATTCAACTGTTATAAGAAATTTAGCATCTCTTAAAGCTAACGTGAGTAACTTTGTCCCACCAATTGTGGAGGAAGCGTTACGGAAAAAATTCGGCTAAGTCTAAGGAAAAATGCTTAAATAAAAAATTTTTATTGAAAATATTGATTATAGAGTATATAAACTCTTGATAATCTAAAACTTCTCAGATAAGTTTCATATGTAATTTTTTAAAAATACTTACGGGAAGTTTATGAGTCTCAGTCTTATCGCAAAATCAATCAAACCCTCCCCCACTTTAAAGCTTAATGAAAAGTTTGCAATCTTAAAAGAAAAAGGTGATCCGGTAATTCACCTTGGTGGAGGAGAGCCAAAAACAAAAGCTCCAATGGATGCAATGCTTGCTACCATTGCCCATGTTAATACAGGGGAAGTTCGTTATGCACCTGCTGATGGTATTCCAGCATTAAAACAAGCTATCATTCGGTACACAGAAGAATATTATGAAAGAAAAGTAAAACCGGAAAATGTTATTGCTTCAAGCGGAGCTAAGCAAGCAATTATGGTTGCACTTCAGGCAATTCTAAATCCTCAGGAAGAAGTTATTTTTCCTGCTCCATATTGGGTAAGTTATCCCGATATGGCTCGACTTATAGGTGCTATACCCGTTCCTGTTTTGCCTGAAGATGGAACTTTTTACCCAAGCATAAAGGACATCACAGATAGAGTCGGATCTTATACAAAAGCTGTGATAATCAATAGTCCAAATAATCCAACAGGTGCTATGTATTCTGAAGAATTCATTTCTGAGATAGTTGAATTCTGTGAGAAAAAAGATCTTTGGCTTATTATGGATGATATTTATCATAGATTGATCTTCGACGGTAAAAAACCCATTAACTGTTTTAAATACGCTAAGAAACTTGATGAAAGTTCAAAGATTATTGTCATCAATGGAGTTTCAAAGCAGTACGCAATGACAGGATATAGAATTGGTTGGGCTGTTGGTAATAAAAAAGTGATCGAAGCGATGGCTAATATTCAAGGTCATCAAACTTCAGGTCCTTCAGTTTTGTTGCAGAAAGCAGCTGTCGGTGCTTTAAATGGAATTCAATCAGGTGTCGAAAGTTTGAGAGCAACTCTGGAAAATAATAGAAATGTGATGATTGACTTGCTAAAATCTTTTGAAGGTGTAAAAGTTTCGAAACCAGATGGCACATTCTATTGCTTTGCTGATTTTTCTGCTTATGAAAAAGATTCAAATAAACTTTCAGAATTTCTTATTGATAAAGTTCAAGTTCTCACTGTCCCGGGGAAAGAATTCGGATTAGATGGTTATTTAAGATTAAGTTACTGCGGAGCAATTAAAGAAATTCAGGAAGGAATTGAAAGGATGAAGTGGGCATTAGACCCAAATTCGCCAAACGAACTTTACATTGGAGATAGAAAATTAGTGAGGGATTGGGCATGAGTAAATATTTAGAGTTCAATACACCTGCAAGTAAGCAAGCAACAGAACTTGCTTCCGATTATAGATTAAAAAATCAAGGTTTCACTAATCTCGACAGAGTTTATTGGAATCTACCTGATGAGGCACTATACGAAGAGGCTGTTTTCAGAAATGAAGGTAAAATTTCCAAACACGGTCCCCTTTTAGTTTACACAGGTAAACATACAGCAAGAGCTGCTGCTGATAAGTTTATAGTTCAGGAAAATAGTACAAAAGATAAAATCTGGTGGGGAGTTTATAATCGTCCGTTTAGTTCGGAAAAATTCAATCAATTAATGGGAAGAATTCAAGCATATTTGATTGGTGAAGAACTTTTTGTTCAGGATTGTTATGTAGGAGCAGACCCAGATTACAGAATGCCAATAAGAATAATTACGGAAAAAGCTTGGCATAGTCTTTTTGCAAGAAATATGTTTATCACTACTGAGAACAGAGATGAATTGAAAAAATTTGTACCTGAATTTACAGTTCTCTCACTTCCGGGCTTTAAATCTGATCCTTCTGTTGATGGAACAAGAACTGAAACCGCTATTATTTTGAATTTTGAACAGAGAATAGCAGTAATATTAAACAGTCTTTATGGCGGTGAAATAAAAAAATCAGTTTTTACATTATTGAATTTCCTATTGACTTTTGAAGACGTTCTTCCAATGCATTGCTCAGCAAATGTGGGAAAGGACGGAGATGTAGCATTATTTTTTGGTTTGAGTGGAACAGGTAAAACTACTCTTTCTGCAGACCCAAAAAGAAGATTAATCGGAGATGATGAACACGGTTGGAGTTCGCAAGGAGTATTTAATTTTGAAGGTGGATGTTATGCAAAAGTTATTCGTCTTTCCGCTGAGCACGAACCCGAAATATATGCGACAACAAGAAGGTTCGGTACCATTCTGGAAAATGTAGTTTTCGACCCTGTTAGCCGATATATTGATCTCGATGATGATCATATCACCGAAAACACAAGATGTTCTTATCCATTACATTTTATTCCAAATGTTGTTCCTGAAGGTTATGTTCACTCACATCCGAAAAATATAATCTTCCTCACTTGCGATGCATCTGGAGTTTTACCACCTATAGCCAGACTAAATCCGGCTCAAGCTCAATATCATTTTATAAGTGGATATACTTCGAAAATTGCCGGAACTGAAATCGGCTTAGGCATTGAACCACAAATAACATTTTCAGCTTGCTTTGGTGCTCCGTTTATGGTTCGTCATCCATTCGAATATGCTGCAATGTTGAAAGAAAGAATGTTAAAACATAATGTAAATGTTTGGTTAGTCAATACCGGTTGGGTTGGCGGAAGATTTGGTGTTGGAAAAAGAATTAGCATTCGTCACACAAGAAATTTGCTTAATGCTGCCTTAGAAGGTAATTTAGATAGAGTAAAATATCGAAAAGATGAATTATTCGGTTTTGAAGTTCCTACAACTTGCCCAAATGTTCCTGAAGATGTGCTTGATCCTTCAAGTAGCTGGGGGAATAAAAACGAATACTGGAAAAAATATGATGCATTAGCTGCAAGATTTATCGAGAACTTTAAACTTTTTGCAGATGGTTGCTCCGACGAGGTTAAATCAGCAGGTCCTAAAAGACTAAATAAATAAAATGATTTAAACTAATTAACCAAAACATCAATAAAAATTTAGGAGCTAATATGAAACAAATGTTTCAAAATCTTTTAATTCTTTCAGTTCTCGTTTTATTCTCTCTTGTTGAGGTTTTTGCTCAACAATGGATACCACAAACCAGTGGTACAACTGTAAGATTAAGACAAGTTAAAGCCGTTAACGATAACGTTGTATGGGCTTGTGGTGCAAGTGGTGTTGTTCTTCGTACAACTAATGGTGGCACGAATTGGGAGATTAAAACTCCAACCAATACAAGTGTTACCAATTATTCAATGG
>CAKZLD010000153.1 GCA_937125135.1 uncultured Ignavibacterium sp. | reverse complement strand
CAGCAAAAAAGAGAGGAAGTAATACAGAAGCAACATTTTCTTTTGCAGGATTTTTGGTCGCCACGATTATAGCTTTATTGCAATGTTTCACTATGATTCCTGCTGGACATGTGGGAGTAATTGATTTCTTCGGAAAAGTGAGTGATAATACATTGTATCCTGGAGTGAACTTTGTAAATCCACTTGCAAACGTTATTAAATTCGATGCGAGAACTCAGGAGCTAAAAGAAGAAATGACCGTTCCGTCAAAAGAGGGATTGAGTGTTCAGCTTGAAATAAGTCTTCTTTTTTCATTAAGCTTTGAAAACGCAAATAAGATTTATAAAACTGTCGGCGAAGATTATACTGCAAAAGTTGTTGTCCCTCAATTTCGTTCTGTAGTTCGGGGAGTTACTTCCAAGTATGAGGCAAGAGCTTTATACACGGCTGAGAGAGAAAAGCTCGCCCGACAAATTGAACAGGAGTTAACTACTCTAATCGGTCCCAGAGGAGTAACCATCGAAGCTGCAGCTTTAAGAAAAATTACTCTGCCAGCGGGATTAACAGCATCAATTGAAGAAAAACTAAAAGCAGAGCAGGAAAGTCAAAGAATGCAATTCGTTCTTGAAAAAGAAAGACTTGAAGCTGAAAGAAAGAAAATTGAAGCGCAGGGAATTTCTGATTTTCAGAAGATTGTATCACAGGGTATTAGTGAGCAACTTTTGAAATGGAAGGGAATTGAAGCAACCGAAAAATTAGCAAATTCTCCTAATTCAAAAATTGTCGTGATTGGTTCTGGTAAAGAAGGATTACCACTTATTCTCGGTAGTGACAGATAATTTTATTTGAAAGAAAAAATGATTGCAACAATTCATTCTTTAAATGTTCTTATTCCGATTTTTTATTTTATAACCTTTATTGTTTATTTCTATGATTTTCAAAGAGATGATAAAAATTTCAGTAACTCGAAACGTTTATTTCTTTTCATCACACTTTGTATTCATCTTCTTTATATTTTTTTGCGTACGATAGAATTTGATCATCCGCCAATTACAAATGTTTTTGAAATTTTTACCTTGCTTGCCTTTGCCATAAGTTTTGCTTATTTCATACTCGAATTAGTGACTGATATTCGTGGCACAGGAATGTTCATTATAATTCTTTCAATTGCATTCCAAACTGTATCGAGCATTTTTATTAAGGATTTATTTCACGTTAGAGAAGAATTAAGAAGTAATTTATTGGGCATCCACGTTTTCAGTGCTTTGCTTGGATATGCTGGAATTACGATTTCAGCTGTATATGGATTTTTATTTTTAATGCTTTACAATCAATTGAAACAAAACAATTTTGGGTTGTTATTCGACAGACTTCCAAGTCTTGAAATATTAGAGAAATTATGTTTTTACTCTGCTGTAATTGGATTTATTCTACTTACAATTGCAATTATAATCGGAGTGGTTTGGTTGCCACAATCAAAAATTCCTTTTTCTTATTCAGATCCAAAACTATTCGGCACCTTTTTAATATGGATAATATATGGAATTGGGATTCTCAGAAAAATTTATGGCAATCTGAAAGGAAGAAAGTTGGTTATTGTTTCGATAGTTGGATTTATTTTGGCAATTAGTTCTACGATCATTTCAAATTTTCTTGCAAAAAGTTTTCATTCATTTTATTAATCGTAAATGAATTTAATCGGTATATCAATAAATCATAGAACTGCTTCAGTTGAGAAAAGGGAATCACTTAATCTGAACGAGACAGAGATCAGGCAACTTATTTCTCAATTAAAAAATTCTTTATTGAATGAAGGCTTGATCATTTCAACCTGCAATCGTACTGAGATAATTGGAATAGCAAAAAACGAAAGTATTTCTTATCAAGATTTAATTTCTGCACTTCTTGATTTCAAAAATGTCGAGGGAATTTCATCAGAGAATTTTGAGAAGTATAAATCATTCGAATGTATCGAACATTTGTTCAGAATAATATCAGGAATTGACTCTCTGGTAATTGGAGATAATCAAATCTTCAAACAAGTTAAGGATTCATTTCAGTTGGCTGATGATCAACAATTCATTGGTTTCTATCTGAAAAAAATTATGGACTACTCTCTTCGAGTTGGAAAGAGAGCTATAACAGAAACTACTATCAGCGAAGGTGCTGTAACAGTTAGTTTTGCGGCAGTTCAACTGATAGAAAAAATATTTTCAAATCTTTCGAAAAAATCTGTTTTGGTTATTGGAACAGGAGAAACAGGTGAAATAGCAGCTAAACATTTACGTGAAAGAGGTGTTGCAAGATTAGCACTAACGAACAGAACTTTCGAAAAAGCAGAAAAACTTGCTAAAGAATTAAACACTGCAGTATTTCCTTTTGATAGTTTTAAGGAACATTTATTCAAGTTTGATATTTTAGTTAGTGCAACAGGCTCACAGGAAATTATCATTACAAAATCTGATATAGCCAGCGCAATGAAAAAAAGGAATTTTGAACCGATGGTATTGATGGATATTGCTGTTCCAAGAGATATTGATCCTGAGTGTAAAAATCTTGATAATGTTTTTTATAATGATATTGATTCACTAAATATTATTGTTGAACAGAATCTTCAAAAACGAAAAAATGAAATCCCGAAAGTAGAGAAGATCATTACAGATGAAGTGAATAATTTCACTGAATGGCTAAATTCACTTCAGGTTTCTCCAATTATTAAAGCTTTGCGAGATAAGCTTGAATCAATACGTGCTGAAGAAGTTGAAAATAATATAAACCGTTTTGTGTCAGAAGATAGAGAGAAGCTTGATATAGTTACGAAGAAAATTATAAATAAAATTTTACATCAGCCGACAGTGGAGCTGAAAAAATTTGCTAGCGATGAAACCGCACAAGACTTGAACAGATTAAAACTCAGCTTAATTAAAGAAATATTTGGTATTAACTCAAATAAGGATTGATAATTAAATTGAAACAAAAACTTATTCTTGGAACAAGAGGAAGTGAATTAGCGCTTTGGCAGGCAAACTTTGTTAAAAGCGAACTTGAAAAGAAGAACAAAAATCTTTCAATAGAAATTAGAATTATTAAAACTAAAGGTGATAAAATTCTTGATGTAGCTTTATCCAAAATTGGTGATAAATCTTTATTCACTAAAGAAATTGAGAATGAATTGCTCGATAGAAAAATAGACTTTGCAGTTCATTCATTAAAAGATTTGCAAACTAAGATTCCTGATGGACTAAAATTAGCAGCGGTTACAAAGCGACATAATGTTGAAGATGTTTTAATTAGCAGAAAAAAAGGAACAACAATTTTTTCTCTTCCAGAAAATGCAAAAGTAGCAACAGGCTCATTAAGAAGAAGAAGTCAATTGCTTCACATCAGACCTGATATAAAAATCTTTGAGCTTCGAGGAAACGTACTTTCAAGAATAGAAAAATTTCTCAAGTCAGATTGGGATGCTATAATTCTTGCAAGAGCAGGAGTGGAAAGATTGAAACTTACAAAATATATCTCTTCTTTTATTCCAACTGATATTTTTCTTCCTGCAGTTGGACAAGGAGCTCTTGGAATTGAAACTCAGGAGAATAATAATCTTACAAATGAAATTCTTCAAAGCATTAACGATAAAGATACTTTTATTGCTACTGCCGCAGAAAGAAGTTTGCTTCGCTCGTTAGAAGGTGGTTGTCAGGTTCCGATTGGTGCTTTTGGTGAAGTTAAAGCCAATGGACTTTATCTCGATGCATTTGTCGGAAGTTTAGATGGAACGATAACTTTCAGAAAGAAGATCAGAGGGACAAAATCTCAACCTGAAAAATTAGGAAAGCAGCTGGCAAAGGATTTACTTAATGCCGGCGCAAAAAAAATTCTTGAAGAAGTTTACAACAATTCCAGAGGAATAGTAAAATGAAATTTTTAATATCTACATTATCAATTTTTATTCTCGCAATGATTATTAATTCCTGCACGTGCTCAACCTGTGGAAATCAAGAAAATGTAATTCCTTATGAAGTTTTATCCAAGGCAGATTTATTCATTGCAAATCAGACTGGCTCAAAATTTTTCCAAAGTTATATCAAACCTGATTTTACGAAAAGCAAGCAAATTGAGAATGGATATTTTCTGACATATAATCTATTTATTCCGGAAAAACCTTTTGTCAAAGGAGAGATTCGCTTCACGGTTGATACATTAGGTAATGTGAACAAAAAGATGGAGATTTTCGGCATACCTTTATGCAAAGAATTTCCTGAAGATTGCAACTTTTTAATAGATGAGGAAGCTGCAAAAAATATTGCTTTGAAAAACGGTTTAGAGCAAGGCGTCAAACCTTGGAAGTTTGGATTTCTTTATGATGTGGTTTATAAAAAATATGTTTGGCACGTACTTTCAACTTTATCAGAGAGTGAAGGTGAATATGGTTACAGAGCCAGTGGCAAAGAGTTGATAATTTCTCCTTCCTCAGGAGAGGTTATTCAAAAAAATGACTGGAAGATTAACTGAAGTTTAGATGCTGCCTCTCCATAATAAAACTATTGTTTTAACGCGTGCAAAAAATCAGATTGAAAATTCTTCTAAACTTTTCAAAGATTTGGGCGCTATTGTTATTGAATTTCCTTCTATTGAAATTAAAGAAACAGAAGACTGGTCGAAGTTTGATAAACTCATTACAACCAAGAAATTTGATTTTATAATTTTTACTTCATCAAATTCAGTAAGATTTTTTTATCAAAGATTGAAACAACTGAATTTTGAATTAGATTTTCAGTCAACTAAAGTTATTGCACTCGGCAGTAAAACAGCAGAAATGTGTAAAGAATATTTTATAAATGTTGATTTTGTTCCAAGTTATTTTTCAGTTGATGGTTTAATCAAAGAGTTTGAGAAAATAGATGTTTACAATAAAAATATTCTTATTCCTCAATCAGAAATTGGAAAGAAAGATTTATCAATTGAATTAGAAAAAAAGAATGCGAATGTTTTTTCAGTTGTTGTTTATAAAAATGTTCTTCCTAATCCAGAAGAATTAAAAGAAAAAATTTATTTGATAATTAATTCAGAAATAGATGCGTTTGTGTTTACAAGTCCTTCAACATTCAGGAATTTTATTGAATTAATGAAAATTCAAAACTTAAAAGATTTCTTTAGTGAAAAAGTAATTGCTGCGATTGGAGATACAACAAAGTCTGAAATTGAAAGCACAGGATTAGAAGTAAAGATTAAACCTGACATTTCGACCATTGAGAACCTTGCAATTAAATTAACTGAATATTTCAAACTACAAGGAGCAATTTTTGACGAAACTAAAAAATGATTTATTTCTTCGTGCCTGCAGAAGACAACCCGTTAACAGAACGCCGGTTTGGATAATGAGACAAGCAGGAAGATATTTACCGGAATATCGTGCTGTCAGAGCTAAGTATGATTTTCTAACTATGTGTAAAACACCGGAGGTTGCCGCTGAGGTTACAATTCAACCAATTGATATTCTTGGTGTTGACGCTGCAATTCTTTTCTCTGATATTCTTGTCATTCCTGAAGCAATGGGAATGGAACTTGAAATGCACGAGGGTAAAGGTCCAATATTTTTTAATCCGATTAGAAGTGAAGATGATTTTAATAAGTTAATTGAATTCGATCCTCACGATAAATTGAAATATGTTCTCGATGCAGTTCTGATTACAAAAAAAGAATTAAATGGCAGAGTTCCTCTCATTGGCTTCAGTGGTTCTCCTTGGACACTCCTTTGTTATATGGTTGAAGGGAAAGGCTCAAAGGATTTTGCAGTTGTTAAAAAACTTATTTACACACAACCAGATTTGGCTCATAAAATTCTTGAGAAACTTTCAAATGTGATTGCTGAATATCTCTCTGCAAAAATAGAATTTGGTTGTAATGCAGTTCAGATTTTTGATACTTGGGGCGGAATTCTTAGCCAACAGGACTTTCTTGAATTTGATCTTCCATATATTCAGAGAATAATTCAATCATTGAAAAAACAAAATGAACCAGTGATAGTTTTTTCCAAAGGTGTTCATCATAACCTCGATAAAATCATTGAAGCGGGTGCTGATGTCATTGGGCTTGATTGGACTATGAATATTGGCGATGTTAGAAAGTATTCTCAAAGTAAAGTTGCTCTTCAAGGAAATTTAGATCCAACAGTTCTTTTTGCAAATGAAGAAAAAATCAGAATTGAAGTGAAACAAATTCTTTCTTCTTTTGGTTATGGAAGTGGACATATTTTTAATCTTGGGCACGGAATTTTGCCTAATGTTAATCCGGAAAACGCAAAAGCTTTAGTTAGAATTGTTAAAGAAGAAAGCACAATTTTTCACCACGGAGACACAAAGACACAGAGCAATGAATAAAGATGAGATAAATAAACTCAGCGGAATTATATTAGATTCTTCTATAGAAGTTCACAGAAATTTAGGACCTGGTTTATTGGAAAGTGTTTATGAAATCTGTTTGTGTAAAGAATTATCGTATAGGGGAGTAAATTTTCAGAGACAGGTTTTGTTACCAGTCAACTACAAAGGCGAAAAATTAGATGCGGATTTTAGAATTGATATATTAGTTGAGAATGAAATCATTGTTGAATTAAAAGCAGTTGAAGCTATGAATCCTGTTTATGATGCTCAGTTACTTACTTATTTGAAATTGGCTGATAAGAAATTGGGATTATTGATTAATTTCAATGTACCGAAACTTGTTGACGGTTTCAAAAGAATAATTAACGGTTATTTTTAATCTCTGTTTCTTTGTGCCTCTGTGGTTGAGGTCTTCTTCAAGTCAAAAGAAATTTCACCACGGAGACACG
>CAKZLD010000152.1 GCA_937125135.1 uncultured Ignavibacterium sp. | reverse complement strand
ATATCTTCTTTGCCAGCTAATTTTAATACCTGATCAATTGCTTCTGATTTTGATATTACAAAAATCTGATCGTTAGGTAAAAACTTATCACTACCCTTTGGAATAATTGTTCGAAGATTTCGGTAAATAGCAACTACTCTAAAATCCATTGATGGATTCTGTCTGGAGATTTCAGAAAGAGTTTTATGGATAATTGACGCATTCTTATCCAGTCTTAAACCTATAACAGATATTTTCCCTTTTTGAAATTCCACAATATCAGTAGCTGCGGTTCTGTTAATGAGATTTACAATTTCCTTTGCAGCAAGATCTTCCGGATAGATCATGAAATCTATTCCTATTTTAGAAAAATACTCCTGACTATCAGATTCAAGATATTCGGCATTAGCTATTCTTGCTATTGTTTTTTTTGCTCCGAGTTTTTTACCAAGTATTGAAGTGGTAATATTTACTTCTTCGGAAGATGTGACAGAAACAAGTAAATCTGCTCTGTCAATTCCTGCTAATTGCAAAGTTCTGATTGAAGTTGAAGAGCCTTGGATAGTAAGTATATCAGCCATTTGATCTGAATAAGAAAGGCGCTCTTTATCAACATCGAGTGCAATTATATCGTTGTTCTCGCTTGATAATTTTTTCGCTAACTGATAGCCAACGTCTCCCATTCCTGCAATTATGATTCTCATAGTATCTAAAAATTTTTAAGTTAATTTGTAATAATTACTTCTTAATCTTATCGTATAGTTTTTTTGCTTCAGCAAGAACTATATCATCATCCTCATCCTGGAAAGGAGCTTTTTCTAATTTTTTTAGAGTCTCTTTTGCTTTTTCAGGCTGGTCTTCTTCAATATAAGCTTTTGCAAGCTCAAGCATAAACATTCTGAAATTAGGATAAAGTTTATTTGCAGTTTCAAGTAATTGTAAAGCTTTTCCGGTATCGCCCCAACCTAATCCAAGCGGTAATCTAACTAAATATGATTTTTCACATACTTTTAAATGAGTTCTACCAAGCACATAGTGGGCTAAAGCCTGAACATAGTTTCCACCATTTCCCAACTGAATAGCTCTCTCACAGTCAGATTTAACATCTTTAACTGTTCCAATAGCAGAAAAAACTCCCTGAAATAAAGCTATTCGTCCGTTTGCTATTGCTCGACGCACATAAGTAATTGATTCGGAAGGAGCTGATTTTACAGCTTGATCTGCAAAGTCAAAGGACTTTTTGTAGTATTCGAATTGCTCTTCTTTTTCTTTATCAGTTTTATCCGGAAGGTGTTCTCCAACATCAACATAGGCACGACTAATACGCCATTTAATCTGCCAATTATTTGGATATTGTTTGTCAGCTTTTAACAATAATTCCAGAACTTTATTGTGCTGAAATTCTGTAACAAGCTTATCTGCTTCTTTGATTATGTCTTCAACAGATTGAGCAAACGAATAACTGCTGAATAACATAAAAATAGTCAAAACGAAAAGATGTATCGCATTTTTCATTTTTTGTCCTTTAATAATTAATCAAATAATGTTTCTTTTTCGATAGTAAAATTGGTTTGTGAGTTCTGATAGTATAATTCTGTTCCGGCAAGGTTAATGTATTTAGTCCAACCAGATGGAGATTTTAATTCTCGTTCTAAAGTGAGTTTATAAGCATTTGTTTTTGCACTTAATTCATCTGCGTGATAAAGTGCAATCGCTTCAATGGTTTTAGGAACAACTGGAGAAGCCTGCTCTAATTTCCCTTGATGACTGAGCAACAAATGCAATAAATTTGTTCTAAGATCATCAGGAAAGTCTTTGATTCTGTTTATTTCTTTTTCTACCATCATTACTGCAATCACAATGTGTCCTATTAGCTTACCTTCTGTTGAATATTCGAAACCGGGGTCAGCACTGATTTCAATTATTTTACCAACATCATGCAACATCGCTCCTGTAATCAACAAATCTCTGTTAATTTCCTTATGAAATTTACTAATTAAATCGCAAATAGAAATGATTTCAAGAGTATGTTCAATAAGACCACCGATGTATGAATGATGCCAGATTTTACCTGCAGGGTGTTCAGCAAATCTATTTAGTGTTTCGTCATCAAAAACTTTTTGTAAGAGCTTTTTAAGGTAATCGTTTCCTATGTTGTTTATCCATCTTTTGAATTCATCTTTCATTTCACGAATCGAACGTTCTGAAGTTTTCATAAAATCTTTAATTGTAATTTTATCATCGTCAACAGCTAATCTTATACTTTCAATATTGATGCTTAAATTGTTATTGAATTCTCGTATCTCACCCTGAACTTTAATAATCCTGCCCGTTAAATTACCTTTAAGATAAAGCTCTTTTAATTGTTCAAATTCTTTTTTGTCTTTCCACAGATTAGCATTTATTGAGGATTTTTTATCAGCAAATTCAAAAAAAATATACTCATCATTATTTCTGGTCTTTTTTATTTCGCTTTTGCTGATAAAAAAGTAATGATCAATTCTATCTCCGTTATTAAATAGATTGATTTCTTTTTGGTTTAACATCAAAAAAACCTTCTAATATTTCGCACAAACATAATCAGAAATCATATCGCTTAATTTGTTGAAATTTATCGGTTTGGTAATAAACTTGGTTATTCCAAAAGATTCGAAGTTTTTTAGTTCAGAAGCATCATTTAAAATTAAAATTATTGGATTATTAAAGTTTGGAACAATTTTATAAACGGTTTGAAAAAAATCAACTCCATTCATCAATTCTAAATCGGGTTCGAATATGATAATTGATGGAAGGTTTTCTAAAAGAATTTCGAAAGCTTTATAGGCAGAGTTGCAAACGACTGTTTTATACATCCAAAAATGTTCATTTAATATTTTCTCTAATTCTTCGGAAGTCGAATTATCTCTCGTAACAACTAAAATTATATTTTCAACACTCGGTAAAGTGAAATGAAATTCAGTTCCTTCATTTTCTTTGGAATAAAACCAAATTTGGCCGCCGTGTTTTTCAATTATTTCTTTTACTAACGACAAACCAATTCCTGTACCTTTTTCCCCTTTGGTTCCTCGCTTTGTGAAAAGATTATCTAAATTGAATAACTTTGCTCTATGCTCCTCTGGAATACCAACACCTTCGTCTTTAATTACTATTTCAACAAAATCTTTGTTGAATCTGTTTGAATATATATGAATTTTCCCACCCTCAGGAGTGAATTTTATTGAATTACTTAACAGATTAGATATTGCCTGAAGTGCAAGTCTTTCATCAACTTTTACATTTAGCGAATCATCAATCTGAGGTTTTATTTCAATATTCTTTCTTATAGAGTTTCCAGTAAGATTTGAAATACTGTTATATACTAAATCAGCTATTCCGACTTTTTGCAGATTTAGTTGAATTCTTCCAAGTTTTAAATTCGACCAATCCAAAATATAATTTACAAACTGAAGTTGATTGGTTGCAGAATCCTGAATGTAATTCAAAAATTCATTTCGTTCTTTCTCTGACAAAGAGTCATCATTCAGAAGAATTTCTGTAAAACCAATTATGCTTGTAAATGGTGCACGCAAATCGTGGGAGAGAATTGATAAAAATTTATCTCTCGAATGAATCTGTTCTCTTTGTTGATCAATAGTTTGAGTAAGTATTGAAAGCGTATTTTTATAAGAACTAACGTCTGTTGCAAAACCAATTAAAGTAACATCTTCCTTATTACCCGATTTAATAATTTTTTCCTGAAGATAAAGAACAGAGTCATCTCTTTTTTTGATACGATACTCGTGATTCAATAAACTGGTTTCACCATTGTTTAGAAAATTCTCAATTCTGGATTGATAATCATTTATATCTTCTTCGTGAATAAAAGGAACAATCCCTTTGTTTAATTTATTTTCTGAATTTTCTCTGAGGTTTAATATTTGTGGAAGATTATATGAAAAGTAAAATTTACTTTTTCTCTTATGAAGTTGGTACATCCATATAAAAAAATCATTTCTTACAAAAGGAAAGCTGTTGAGAAAATTTTCGAAATATCGGAAAATGCTGTTATGTCCAGATTCATCTTCCGATTTATAATCCTTTTCCATATCCTCGTTTAATTCTTTCATTACATTCTTCAATTGACTGTCTAAATATAATTAGAAAAATTATGCTAAAACAATTACTAATTGAACTCAAATGAATAATAAAAATGTTATTGGGCAAAAAAAGGTATTATCAGAATTATGAAATTGAAAAATTTAACGGTATTCATTGTTTTATTGCTAACTAATTTATCTTTCTCACAAAATGGCGTTGGAACAATTTCTGGGCAAGTTAGAGAAGCAAATACAAGATTACCTTTGGTTTCAGCCAATGTTATTTTGTTGGGAACAGATTTCGGTGCGGCAACAGATGCTAACGGAAATTTTATTCTAAGAAATGTTCCTTCGAATACTTATCAATTACGCGCATCAATAATTGGCTTCAGAAGTCAAATCAAAACAGACATAATCGTTCAGCCCGGTAAAATGACTCAGGTAGATTTTGAATTATTCCCCGAGACTATTCAGATTGAAAATGTTGTAGTTCGTGCTGACTATTTCACTAAAGATATTTTACAACCAAACAGTATTAAGACTTTTGGATACGAGGAAATAAGAAGAAGTCCCGGTGGATTTGAAGATGTAGTTCGTGCTTTGTCAGTACTTCCTGGAGTTGCTCAGGCAGACGCAGGTAGAAACGATTTGATAGTAAGAGGTGGAGCTCCTTCTGAAAATCTTTACGTCGTAGATGGATTAGAAATTCCGAATATAAATCACTTTGGAACTCAGGGAGCTACTGGGGGACCTCTGAGTTATATAAATCTGGATTTCGTAAGAGAAACCTCTTTTTCAACTGGCGGATTTCCGGTTATCTATGGAGACAAGCTATCTTCTGTTTTGAAAATAGATTTGCGTAAAGGAAGAAACGATAGATTTGGCGGCAAGGCAACAATATCCGCTTCTCAATTCGGATTAAACCTTGAAGGACCAGGTGTATCTCAAAATTCTAATTTCATATTTTCTGCGAGAAGAAGTTATCTCGATCTAATCTTCAAAGCTGCTGGTTTTGCTTTCGTTCCTGAGTATTATGATGTCCTTTCAAAATATGAATACAGCATAGATAATCAGAATTCAATATCTTTTCTATTCATAGGTGCTTTTAACGATGTTAAATTCTTTAATGATACCCCTGAAAAACGTTTTGATAATTCGAGAATTTTGGGAAGCGATCAGATTCAATACGCTACTGGATTGTCATATCGCAGACTACTTAAAAATGGTTTCCTAAACTTTTCTCTGAGCAGAAATTTCACTGACTTTAATTCTATTCAAAGTGATACTTTATTAAATCCAATATTTAAAAACATTTCGAGAGAAGAAGAGAATAATTTCAAGTTAGATGTAGTTCACAAATTTTCTCCCACTGTAGAAATGAATTTTGGGGTTTCCTCAAAGCTGATTGAATTTGATGCCGATATTTTTTTCCCGAACTTCGTTTCGTCTTTCGGTGACACCCTATCAATTACTTCACTTAACAAGTCTGAAAAATTTTTCAAAGGTGGTTCTTATCTGAATTTTAATTTCTCGCTTTTCAATAAACTTATAACAAATCTTGGTGTCAGAATGGATTATTTCAATGCATTGAATTCGAAGTTTACTTTCAGCCCAAGATTTTCTATTTCTTATCCCTTATCCGGCATTACAAATTTTAATTTAAGTACCGGAATTTATCATCAAACTCCTTCTTACATTTGGTTAATCGCTGACCGAACTAACAGAAATTTGAAAAGTATAAAAGTCAATCAATTCATTCTTGGCTTTGATCATCAGCTAAATGATGATGCTCTTTTGAAGATTGAAGGCTTTGTTAAAGATTACAATAATTATCCTACAAGTTTGATTCGTCAATATTTGGTTCTCTCTAATACAGGTGCCGGATTTTCAGGAAGTGACGACAATTTTTCTTCTTTTGGATTAGAACCCTTAGTTAGTTCCGGATATGGAATTTCAAGAGGTGTCGAACTTTCAATTCAGAAAAAATTATCCGATACGCCATATTATGGAATTTTTAGTTTTACTTACGCTAAAAGCGATTTCACTTCTTTCGATGGAATAAAAAGAGATGGAGCTTATGATCAGAATTTTATTATAAATTTAAGTGGCGGTTATAAAATAGATAAACATTGGGAAGTTAGCACCAAATTCCGATTTGCTTCAGGTCGTCCATATACTCCATTTCAAAACAACGGGACACAGCTGGTTTCAGATTACAATTCAAGAAGGTTAAAATCTGCACATAGTTTAGATTTAAGAGTTGATAGAAGATGGAATTTTCAAGGTTGGTCTCTTATAACTTATCTTGATATTCAGAATATTTACAATCAGAAAAATCTTAGTGGAATTCGCTGGGATAGAAAGAAAAATCAGATCGATGAATCATCTTCAATTGGAATACTTCCATCAATTGGAATCAGCGCTGAGTTTTAATAAAAAAGCGGACTCCAATTTTGCGAAATGTCAGTCTGAGCTTGAAATTTAAAACATATTTTAGTCAGACTGACATTTCAAATGGAATTTACTTTTTGCTGGCAAAACCAAGTGACAATAAAAATAGTTTTGGGATAATCACAAATTAAAAAATTTGATATTCGTTATTTCCCGGCGTTTTTGTGGAAAATTTTCTATCTCACGGTAATACGTAATTAAATCCCCACTTAAATTTTTATTTTTTCGCTTTTTCTACTTTGGGCTTCTTTTCAGCTTTAATCTTAGTAAAATCTAAATCAACTAATTGTGTA
>CAKZLD010000151.1 GCA_937125135.1 uncultured Ignavibacterium sp. | reverse complement strand
GCTACGAATATCTCATCGAAACTTTGCGATTCTTAGCGAACTTGGCGGTTAGAAAAATATAAACCGCAGAGAGCGCAGAGAATACGCTACGAATATCTCATAGAAACTCTGCGATTCTCCGCGAAACTCTGCGATTCTTGGCGAACTTAGCGGTTAAAAAAATATAAACCGCAGAGGACGCAGAGAATATGCTACGAAAAATAATTATTTAATATTTTACACTGCAACCGTATGGTGTTGTGGTTTTGGTTGAAACTTCCTTACCACTTAAAACTTCATCAAGTGCCATTGATACATAATTCTTAGCCTTTTTAATATCTTCTACATTTGTGGATTTAATATCATCAATTGCTCCAGCATATACTAATTTACCTTCAGGATTTATAACATACATATGCGGAGTTGTTTTCGCACCATACATTTTCCCTACTTTTCCATCTTCATCAACTAAGTATGCTGTGAATTTAGTATTGTGGTCTTTTGATCGTTTGTTTATTTCTTCATTAGAAAAGTTTCCTTGCTTTCCTTTTGCTGAAGAGCAAATTGCTAACCAAATCACTCCTTGCTTTGTATATTTTTCTTGAAGTGATTGCATATTGTTTGAATCATAATGTTTCTTCACGAAAGGACAATCATAATTTATCCATTCAAGCACAACTGTTTTACCAGCGAAATCGCTCAATGAATGTTCAACTCCATTAGAATCTTTTAATTTGAAGTTGGGTGCTTTGCCATCAATTTTTGCTTGTTGCGCAAATGATGTCGTTAAAAGTAATAAACTAAAAAGAATGATTGATAGTGCTTTCATTGTATTCCTCCTTTAATTTGTTTTAATTTATTTTGGTTGAGATTTCAAAAGCAATTTTTGAATACTCATCGTATTCCTTTTTATAAATTATTAGTAGTCCTTCGAGCTTATCAGGATCTTTTGTTTTGAACTGATCGTAATTGATTGTCAATTCAATAATATCGTTGAGTAATCTGAAGTTCTGATTTTTTGTATTTTGAAAAATTCCATTTTCATAAGGGATGAAAAGTATCCTATCAAAATCTGATAAATATTCTGAATCAATTTTGATAAAAAGAGTAACATTCAAATCATTCTTTTTTGCTTTAAGTTGAAGATTATGATTTCGAATTGGTAAGTTTCGATTGTAACGATTGACTATTTCAAGTTTAGAATTCGGGAATACAGGCAGTTTATTTTTCTCAAGATTAAATGTGATAGTAGTGTCAAATGGAATGCAAATATTATTACATATAAGAGATTTTATTTCAATGGTGAATTCATCACTCGTTAATTCTGATTTTTTCCAAAGCTCATAAATGAACAAAACGGTATCACTATATCCATAACTTATAAAGCCATCAGCTTCGAATAAATCTGGTACTTGCCAATCTGTTTTTGATACAGAAAATCCATCCGGGAATTTCCAAGTTATTTCTGTAGGAATTCCAGAATCACCTGAGTTAAGCCAATAGACATGCCAATCTTTTTCAAGCGAGATAACTAATGCAACTTTATGAATCGATTCTTCAGGCTCTAAAAGAAATACTTCAGCTTTTGCTTTAGGTTGACTAAGCAGATGAATTGAAAAAAGTATTGATGATAAAAAAACTATTTTGAGCATAGATCTACAACAAAAATAACAAATACTAAGTTCAATCAAAGAAACTGCTAAACAAATGAATTCAAATCAGCTTTAAAGTTTATATTTTTTCTTAAAGTATTCGTAAGCAATATTGATCAATTTAGTCTTCTTTTCAGCTAACTCTTTCAATTCATCGCCGAGATTGCTTACTTTGTCGGGATGATATTTATTGATAAGTTCAATGTAGATTTTTCGAATTTGACTTTTTGTAATTCTTCCTTTAAGCCCGAAAAGCTTTCCAAAGTAATTTGCCTTTTCAAAATCTGTGGCATTTGTAAAATCGAACTCTGCATCTGAAGAAGTTTTTCTTTCATACTTTTCATAGAATTCGTGCTTTTCATATCTCTCATATTTTTCGTATTCTTGCTTTGTATGAGATTTAGAAGAGGATTTATATTTCTGCCTGAAGTTGAAGTTGTAGTTAATTTTATTTTTTATTTCTTTGAACAGAGTAGAATGTATCTCACCAATTTGAACTAAATAATCGAGCAGAAAATTATTGGAATCTGAATAATCTGTATGATTTATTTTGTCGGCGTTTTTAATTATTTGATTTGAAATAAAATCAGTAGTAAAATTTGGTTTGATTTTAAGCGAGAGTTCATTTTCAATTAATGTTGTAAAAGTTTTTGAAATTAAAATCGGCAAACAGATTTGCTCTTCAATTATAGAATTTTGTAAAAGCAGAGTTTTAGCCAAATAGATTTCTTTTGGTACCACTGCACATAGTGTATTTGACTGAGAAACAGATCTAAGCGCTCCGAAAAGTGATAACTGAAATTCATACAGAACTTGTTCGGAGTTAAGGTTGAAACGTTGTTCACAATAGTTATCAAATATTTTAGAGAGATATTGCTCTTTGAATGAAATAATCTCTTTTGAATTTTTCTTAAAATGATTTTTACTAAAGTTATTGATAAGATTATTTGAGTAAGCGGCAGCATAAAATATATTTTCGGAGATCGAATCGTAAACGGCAAAAGCATCCTCAAATTTATTTAATTCAAGTAGTGTATTAGCTGAGTGTCTAAGTTTATTTAACTGCATAATCAAATCAGATTAAATTTGAATCTCCAAACCAACAGGGCAATGATCGGAGCCCATCACATCCGGAAGAATAAAAGCATTCTTTACATTTTGTTTTAAATTTTCAGAAACGAAAAAGTAGTCAATTCTCCAGCCGACATTCCTTTCTCTCGCACGCGTCTGCATATCCCACCAAGTATAATTATCAGGTTTGTCATTGAACATTCTGAAAGTATCAACATATCCGTGAGAAATAAATTTATCCATCCAGTCCCGCTCTATTTGCAAAAATCCGGAAGTGTTTTCATTTTCTTTTGGTCTTGCCAAATCAATTTCTTTATGAGCGGTATTCACATCTCCACAAATTATTAATCTGTGTCCATTTGATACAAGGTTATCGGCAAATTCAAGGAAGGCATCGTAAAAATCCATTTTGTATTTCAAGCGCTCTTCACTCGCTTTCCCATTGGGATAATAAATGTTAATCAAAGTGAATTTTGAATAATAAGCTATTATAATTCTTCCTTCGTCATCAAATCTGGGAATTCCAAATCCGTACTCAATTTTATTTGGGATCATTTTCGTGTAAATCGCTACTCCACTATAGCCTTTCTTAACCACCGATGAAGAGAAAAAAGATGAATAGCCATTTATATTTAATAATTCATCGGTCAGTTGCTCAGGACTTGCCTTTGTTTCCTGAAGGCAGAGAATATCAGGATTTGCTTTTAAGAACCAATCAATGAATCCTTTTTTGTGAATGGCTCTTATGCCGTTGACGTTCCAGGAGAGGAGGGTAATAGAGTTCAGGTTCAAGTTTAAGTTCATGTTCATGTTCAAGTTTATGTTCAAGTTGTTAGTTAAATAGATTATAAATTTGAGTTGTTAAAAATGTTATAGTTAAACCTA
>CAKZLD010000150.1 GCA_937125135.1 uncultured Ignavibacterium sp. | reverse complement strand
TTCTCCTTTCTTGTTAATAAATCTGTCCAATTAGCTATTATGTATAGTAATTGTATTAATTCTTGTTCAGTTTTAGTGCTTGTAAATAATTCTGCAGCAAAATCTTGTAATTCTTTTCCAAAAGAATCTTCATATTGTTTTGCAAGGCGTGATAAAGAATAAGATGCTCGCCAACGCCACTTAGACCAGTTTCTATATTTACCATCCTCATATTCATAATAAATATTGTATAGTCGTGAAATCAATCCTTTACTCATTTTTTTCTTATCATCGTTCTTATTCTTCAACCCTTCTTGTAACCAAACATAAAAGTTAGATACATAGTCTCTGATTACTTTAAAGTCATCCCAGCTTACAGGAGTTTTCTCATGCAAAAAGCAAATTCCATTCTTCTTGGCTGAAGTATCGTCTTTATTCTTCCTTTCTTTTTTCTTTGCCTTATCTTCGAATTCTCCAGCCTTGAGAGCAGCTTTGTAAATAGGATATTTGTCATCAAATAAAGATATCCCTGCAGATAATGAAAAGTTAGGATTATTTGAAGTAAATTCTTTGAATCTATCATTAATCCAAATTGCTATATCAGGTAAAACCGACCAGTGTCCAACAATAAAAACATCATCTCCGCCAGAATAAACAATCTCAATTAGTTCCCTGATTTTGTATTCGTACTTTTCATACTTATCTGATAATCCTTCTTTTGGATCCCATGAATAATTTTTTAGTTTATTCAAGTAATGACTGAAAAAGAAATCAAGCATTGAGGATAGCTGAACAACTCTGCCAAATGTGGCGTGTTTACCAAATCCATCTTTAAATATTTTGCCGAGATTATCTACATCAAGCCGTAGAACTCCAAGTCGAGGAATGCCTACGCCTTTTTTTACAACTTCCTCATAAGTGTCTCCTAATCTCCAATCACCACCATAAAATTTAAATCCTTTATTAGCATCTCCTTCAAGTTCCGTAATTCTAAGACTGTTGATTAAAAATTGTCTTGGTTCTTTTGAATTGAATTCATTTTTATACTCTAACTGATCTGTAACTTTGAAAGAATTTAAGTCCAGCACTGAATAACCTTCAATTACATCTTGGTAAATCAACGAATTAAAATTTTTCTTTAAATCATTACCAATTTTTTGAGAGTAAAATTGCTCTTTTGATATGAAATCATCAGTTAATCTCTCATTATCATAAATCTGATAAAATACATCTCCTTCAAAACTATGCTCTATAAATTTGATAGGTGAATGTTCGTCAAGTTGAACTGTTTGAGTTAATGTATCTTTATTTACAATTTTTTCTTTTTTGATGAGAGGAATACTTGTATATGCACATTTAATAATTTCGCCATCAACACCCGAAGGTTCGAATAATGAATATATCCAGTTGTTAGCAAGTTTGCTCTTTTTCTGCCTCTCTACGATCGAATTTAGTTTGTCCCATTTTTCAGATATAGGATGATCTATTCCATCATTATAGTATTCCAAATCTTTACCATTTAATTCAATCGAACCAACAATTACTCCTAATGTACCATTATATTCGTAAAGGAATCTTTGTTCAATTTCTTTTTGTAATTGTTCTAAAATCTTATTTATTGAATTAGTATTCGGAACGAATAAATAAAATTTACCACCACTAGAATAGATTAGATTTGTTATTGGAAGCTCTAACTTGCTCAAAAAATAATACGCTATATTTTCGAGCATTTGTTGTAAGTAAAATGATCTTCCTTTTAGTGATTTAGCAGCCCCACGATGACCAATATTGTATATGTATGTTTGAATTCCTGTAATATCAGCTAAAACTAATTTATATCTAAATTCATCACGGTTGTCAAAATCAGTGAATTTATTTATATCGTTTCCATACTTTTCTTGGAAATACTTGAACATTGAAATTGCTATTGCTGCTGTAATCTTTGAATGTTCAAATAACGAAACATCCAAATGTGTTTTGTTAGAAGAAGATGGAATGCACCATAAGTATTTTTTCAGTACAAAATAAATTGTTTCGATTTCATTTTCATTTATTTGTTGTATTTCATTTTCAAAGGCTTTCCACCATTTATTATACTTTTCTTCAAGCTTATCGAAATTATAATTATCCATTAATGAAGGGAATTTATATTCATTATAAAATAATTCGCATATGTCTTGCAAGTAAAGCGTCGGATTGAGTTTCTTATTATGCACATTGTCAATTTTTGAAAAGATAGATTCTAGTGGTTGTTGTTTTTTTACAGAAGGATCTGGGTGTCGTTCTCCGCTTGCTAAATTATCGGCCTCACAGATAATTTCTGCTAATGCTTTGTACGGATTTTGTAACTTACTCTTGGCTAATTCCTCCTTATGATGATTGTAAACTATTTCAGAAAGTTTTTCGTCGCTAAATAAATCCTTCACAAATCTACTTGAATATTCATGATGTTTTAGTCTTCCACTTTCATTAATTCCTCTCTGCTCAAACTTCCCAATATCGTGAAAGAGTGCACCGAGTATTAATGTTCTTTCTTCAGCTGTCATTTTTCCCTCTAATTTTTGTTTCAAACTTAGTTATTGAATTTTACTGTTAAAAGCTTCGTATGCAGCTAATGCCATTAATTTGGTTCCGCCGGTTACATTCAGACAAACATCCGAGTCAGTGATTTTATTTAATTGTTCTTTAATCATTGATTTGAATGAAATATA
>CAKZLD010000149.1 GCA_937125135.1 uncultured Ignavibacterium sp. | reverse complement strand
AAATACCATCTGTTTGGTGATCCTACATTAAGATTAAACATCCCGGTTCTCAATGCAAGAATAGATTCAATAAATGGATTTGATTTAGGTTCATCCGTACAGCTTAAAGCAATGAGCAAAGTTAATATTTACGGTCGGGTAGTTAATGAGAATAATTCAACAGTTCAGAATTTTAATGGTGAAGGGATTTTAACAGTTTTTGATTCGGAAAGAATTGTGCAACTTCCTGAAATCAATAGTTTAATGAGAATTCAGAATTCTGTTATTTTCCGTGGAAGAGTTAGTATCAACAATGGAATTTTTAATGCGGAATTTTTTGTCCCAAAAGATATCTCTTATGAAAATAAAAATGGTAAAATAAATTTTTATTTCTTTAATAATTCATTTGATGGAATTGGATTTACATCAAATATTATTGTTGGTGGAACTGACAGCACTGTTGTAAACGATGGAAAAGGACCTGAGATTGATATTTTCTTTGATGATGAAAATTATCAGAACTCATATCTGGTTGGATCTAATCCTGAATTAATTATTAAACTTTTTGACCAAACGGGATTAAATACTACTGGAACAGGAATTGGACATAAACTTGAAGGAATTCTTAATTATCAATTTAATAGTCCAATTGATTTTACTAATTATTTTGTTGGTGATTTAGATGCTGGAGGAAAATCAGGCAGAGTAAAATACAGATTTAACAATTTAGTCAACGGAGAATATTCACTTCAGGTGAAGGCGTGGGATATATTTAATAACTTTTCTACCGAAAATACTTTTTTCTCTGTTGTTGGCGATAATGATTTGGTTATACGAGATATTTATAATTATCCAAATCCATTCTCAACTTCTACTACTTTTACCTTTCAGCAAAATCTATTAATTCCATTGAATGTCAAAATTAAAATTTATACAATTGCCGGAAGATTAATTAAAACAATTGAAAAATTTAATGTAAATCAAAAATATGTTTTAATAGACTGGGATGGACGAGATAATGACGGAAATGAGCTTGCCAATGGAACGTACCTTTATAAATTAATTGTGTCCTCAACTGATGGGGTATTTACAAAGGATGTTCTTGGTAGGTTGGCAAAATTAAGATAAAAATTAAATCATAAATCATTTATTTTATTTATATTAAAACTTTAATTAGAATTGACTATAATAAATATTCGGAGGAATAACTTAATGAAAGCATTGACCAGATTTATAATGCTGATTTTTTTCGTGGTAACTTTTGGTTTTAATTCATTTGCACAAGGTGAAGCTGCAGTGCCTTTCTTATTACTTGCTCCAGATTCAAGAGCAGGCGGGGTTGGTGAATCAGGAACTGGGTTGGCAGATAATTCCGCAGCTATTTTCTGGAACCCTGCAGGTATCGCTTTTCAAACTGGCACTGAAATTAGTATAACTCACAGTAACTGGCTTCCTCAGTTCAAATTGGACTTGTTTTATGATTATCTAACTTTCAGGCAATACATGGAAGAACTTGATGGTAGTGTAACTGCAAGTATTACCTATATGAATTTTGGTGAATTTGTGCGAACTGGAGAAACTGATCCCACTCCATTAGGAACTTTCAGATCATTTGATGCTGCTCTAACTCTTGGTTATGCAACTAAGATTCATGAGGATTGGGGATTGGGCTTTAATTTCAGATTGATTCATAGCCGACTTTCGGATGTTTCTGTTGGACAAGAAAAGGGTAAAGGCGTTGCTACATCTGTAAGTTTTGATATTGGTGCAATGTGGAGACCGAAAACTCTTTATCTTCCTTTTACCGATATTGATATTGGAAATCAGTTATCAATCGGTATGAACTTAAGTAATCTCGGTCCAAAGATTTATTACATTGATAAAGCTCAGGCAGATCCAATTCCAACAAATTTCAGACTGGGTTTTGCTTACAGAATTTTCAGTGATGAATTCAATTCTCTTACTTACACTTTAGATTTCAGTAAATTATTAGTTAGCAGAGATAGCACTGGCTCAAAAGAATTTTACGAAGCTTTATTCACTGCTTGGGG
>CAKZLD010000148.1 GCA_937125135.1 uncultured Ignavibacterium sp. | reverse complement strand
GCTTCATCAAGCTCTCTTAAGGCTAATTCGTAGTTTATCGAATTTTTATGATGTGAAAAAACAATAGATTTTAATAATGGAATTAAAATATGATTTATTCCAAAAAATGATTTTGTCAGTCCGAGAAATAATCTGAGATTTATCTCACATTTATTATTGTCTTCTTCAAGAAAAATTTTTGCAAAATGTTTTTTTAATTCTATATGTTTTGACCTGAATAGAGAGAGTTTTTCTTTAAATTCATTTTCGAATGTTAATATGTAAGGGTTATCCCATACCCAAAGTAAAGGTATATCTTTACAATCAATGAATGGCTCTTCGGTCAATGGGTTATCACAATTCGAAAAAAAATGTTTCATTTCGATTATTTTCTCAGCAGATGATTTTTTTTGGCTCAGAAAATTTTCGAAATAGAGTTTTCTTATTCGATTAAACTCCACCCATTCAAGTTCATAACTTGATGAAGTGCTCGAAAATATTTCTTCTTCTTTTAACACAATAGACGCACTTTTTTAATTAATTATCGTTTTTTTTAACCCAAAGTTGAGTTTTCTTTGAGTTAACTTAAAACTCTTTTGTATTTTCAGCTAAAATTATAGTTAGAATACGGAGCATTTTTTTTAATTTTGAGTTGAATTTTAACTTTTTAGGTAGAGAGTATTAGGTGAATCTTTCAATCTTTATTTTTTCAAAGTTATTTAAATCCACTCGAACATCGAAATTTCTCAGCTTAATTTCGTTTATCGCTACTATAGGAATTTGTTTAGGAGTTGCAACTCTCATAATCGCTCTAAGTATTGTCTCTGGTTTTGAAAAAACTTTAACACAAAAGATTATTGAAATGGATTCACATATTAAAATTTTTTCCGTTGATAACAAGGTTCATTTAAAGTTTCAGGAAATTGAAAAACTTATAAATAAATACAAAGCTGAAATTGATTATGTTTCTCCGAATTTAAGTGAAACAGTCATTATCTCTAAAAAAGGAAATTCTGACGGAATTACATTAAAAGGAATTGAAAATGTTGATTACTTGAACAAAATAAAATCTAATTTAATTGAAGGAGATTTTAACACTGAAAGAAAAAACCAATTATTAGTAGGAAAGTCATTTGCAAAGCGATTGTTTTTGAAAGTTGGTGATAAAGTCTCTCTGATTTCTATAAACAAATCATCAAATCTTGACGCTAATGAATTTCCTAATATTGAAGTTTTTAATGTTTCAGGAATTTATGAAAGTGGAATTACTAATTATGATGACTTAATTGCTTTTACGGATTTAACTTCTGCTCAACAGTTTTTATTTGAAGGTGAAAATCTGATAAATGGTGTTGATATTAAATTAAAGAATTTAAATAATGTTTATAATATTGTTTCTGAAATCAGAGATCGATTAAAATATCCTTTATATGCTCAGAATATTTTTGAAATGCACAGAAGTATCTTCACATGGATAGAACTACAAAAAAAACCAATTCCAATAGTCTTGAGTTTAATAATTATCGTTGCGGTATTTAATATTATAAGTACGTTGTTCATTATGGTGATTGAAAAAACATCAGCAATTGGAATTTTGAAATCTCTCGGTTTAAGAAAGAAACAAATCGTCTTCATTTTTTTGTTACAAGGATTACAAATAACTTTTTACGGGATTTTTTGGGGGAATATTCTTGCCCTGATTTTAATGTTTTTGCAACAACAATTTAATATCATAAAAGTACCTTCAAGTATATATATGGTTACGAACGTACCTTTTGATTTTTCTTTATTCATTTTCTTACTCGTATCATTTGCAACTTTGATTTTAGCTCTTCTGGCATCATTAACACCAAGTATAATTTCATCGAAAATCAATCCAATTAAAGCCATTAGGTTTCAATGAAATTAGAAACATTCATTGCAAGAAGATATTTTGTCTCAAAGCATAAACTCAATTTCATTACTGTTATATCATTAATTTCAACTTTGGGTATAATGGTCGGAGTGGCTTCATTGATTGTTGTATTGTCAGTTTTCAATGGGTTCGGAAATCTCGTAGAATCATTCCTGACAAGTATTGATCCCGATATCAGAATAGACTTTATTCAGAATAGTAATGAGAATTTTGCCAAAACAAATTCACTTCTAAAAGATAATGAAAATATAAAAAGCTTTTCACCTTATATTAATTCAAGAGTATTGTTGGAGAGCAGATACGCTCAATCTGTTTCGGAATTAAAAGGAATAGAAAAGAATAAATTCTTTGAATTATATGATTCAAGTAAAATCATTTTTTATAAAAGTAAATCAGATGACGAAACTATTCCTGGAATTTATGTCGGAATTATTCTTGCTAACGAGCTTCAAGTAAATTTACATGATACGATCAAAGTATTCGCACCTGTTTCAATGAATAGTTTTCTCTCCGGTTTCAGTCCTATTAGAAGTAAAACTTTCTTAGTGAAAGGAATTTTTTATTCTCAGAATAATCAGTATGATAAAACTCTCTCTATCATTGATTTGAATTCATTTTTATCTCTCTTCGGATCATCGAAAGAGATTCAAGGCTTTGAAATTACACTGACCGATAAAAATATGGTTGAAAAAATTAAAAACATCTTTGAAGATAAATTTCAGGATGATGCGGAAATTTTGGATAAGTATGAAATTCACAACGAACTTTTCTCTGTAATGAAAATTGAACGATGGGTTGCTTATTTACTTTTAACTTTGATAATAGCAGTTGCTTCCTTCAACATTTTAAGTTCTTTGACAATGACAGTTCTTGAAAAAAAGAGAGATATATCAGTAATGAAGTCCTTTGGTGTTTCTGAAAAATCATTATTAAAAATATTTTTGAACGAAGGTGCAATAATCGGTTTCGTGGGGACGATATTAGGAATAGGCTTAGGATTATTTATCTGTTGGTTACAAATTGAATATAAAATTTATCCTCTTGATCCAATGTTATACAAAATTGATAGTTTACCTTTAAAGATTCAGGTATCTGATTTTTTAATTGTCGCATTTGCTTCAATGTTTTTATCAATTCTCTCTGCTATGTTTCCGGCATTGAGAGCAGCGAAAACAAATTTGATTGATGGTATAAAATGGGAATAATTTATGAATGGTATCTTAGAAGCAAAAAATATTTTTAAGTCTTATAGAAATAATTCAAACAATTTTTTAGAAGTTTTGAAAGATGTTAATCTTGAAATTGAAGAAAATAAGATTTCAATAATTATAGGCGCTTCTGGGTCTGGGAAATCGACACTTTTACATATTCTCAGCGGATTGGATGAACCTGATTCTGGTATTGTTACTTTTGTTGGAACAAGTATTAATAATTTAAAGGGCGAACAACTATCTAATTTTAGAAATAAAAATATTGGGTTTGTATTTCAATTTCATCATTTGCTTCCGGAGTTTTCAGCTATTGAAAATGTTGCAATTCCAAATATGGTTGATGGAAAAACCTTGAAGAAAGCATTAGTTAGAGCAGAAGAAGTTTTAAATCTTGTAGGCCTCTCTGATAGATTGACTCATAAACCTGCAGAATTATCTGGTGGTGAACAACAACGAGTGGCTATTGCCAGAGCACTTATAAATGATCCGAAGATTATTTTTGCTGATGAGCCAACAGGTAATCTTGATTCAAAAAACAGCGAGTCAATTCATCAATTGTTTCTGAAATTGCGTGATGAGTTAAAAAAGACTTTTGTGATTGTCACTCACAATTCTCAGTTAATTGATTTAGCTGATTGTGTTTTTGAAATTAAGGACGGAATTGTTAAAAAGGTTTAATGTTTATTAACCACAAAGGGACAGAGAAACAGAGTTATTTATAAAAAATAGTCAACCAAATCGTCTTTTCTTTTTCAGATGTTTTATCCACCCGATGTTTTTTGTGTGAAGGAATAATCAGATAATCTCCTTCTTTCAACACTACTTTTTTACCGTTTTCAAATTCAATTATTCCCTCACCTTTCAAAACGATTACAAATTCATTTT
>CAKZLD010000147.1 GCA_937125135.1 uncultured Ignavibacterium sp. | reverse complement strand
AGATATGACATTTACGGTTTTGATTTCAGCTATATTACTACTTCAGTCTTCAAGAATGGAGAAAATCATCCATTATCAGATACATTGAGATTTACCGTTCTTATCGGATGGGGTTCTGTTCCTGAATCTACAAGAGGATTACCAAGGGGTATTTAATTTTAATGAAAAATTTAATTGTTCTTTTATTCAGTATTTTTGCTTTGGGCAGTTTATCTGCCCAAAGTTTTAATGTTAAGCTCAACCCTTTTCCTTACTCTTCACCATTGATTACAGATTCTGTAAAAATATTAGCAGTAATGGTCAGTTTTCAGGAAGATAAAGACGCTTCAACTTTTGGAAATGGAAAGTTTGGCTCAATGTATTCTAAAAATTATGGAAACTCGATTTTAGATCCATTACCACACGACAGAAAGTATTTTGAGAATCATCTTGAGTTTGTTAAAAATTATTTTACGAAAGTATCAAACTCAAAATTAAACGTCGAATATTTTGTTTTACCGGATACTTTTTCTGTTTCAAAAACAATGAGAAATTATTCACCTCCACCAAAATCAACAGAGATTGCTCCGCTTGGTGAATTCGCTCAGGAAGTATGGACTTTAGCAAATCAGAAATATCCCAACTTTCAGTTTTCAGAATATGATTTGTTCTTGATTTTTCATGCTGGAGTTGGAAGAGATGTTTCTTTGCCCGGTAGTCTCGGAAACGAAAGAGATTTACCTTCAGTTTATTTATCTGAAAAAGCTTTGAAGTCAATATTTGGCGGAGGTTTTAACGGTTTCCCGGTTCAAAACGGAAGTTTTAGAATTAAAAATTCTGCTATAATTCCTTCAACTGAATCAAGAGAGCTTTCTACTATTTCCGGAACTAAATTAATTGAGCTAACTATAAATGGTTTGTTAGTTTCCACTGTTGCAAGCCATTTAGGATTACCTGATTTGTTTAATACAGAAACAGGTTTAAGTGCAATTGGAAGATTTGGCTTGATGGATGGACAATCAATTTTCGCTTATAATGGTTGTTTTCCACCTGAACCATCTGCGTGGGAAAAAATTTATCTCGGTTGGATTTCGCCAAATGAAATTCAGGTGATTTCACCATCGGAATTTGTGAAAGATATAACTTTACCAGCAAGATTAGCGGCTTCAAATCAGTCTTACATAGTCAAAGTTCCAATTAACTCATCAGAATATTATTTGATTGAGAACAAACAGCGTGATGCTCTGAAAAATGGCTCTGTGATTACTTACAAGATTGGTAATCAGGAATTCACAAAAACTTTTTCGAAGGATACCTCTGGCTTTAGAAGTTTCGATACAGATTCATTAGCTGGTGTAATCACAAACGTTGATGAATTTGACTGGGCAATTCCCGGCAATGGAATATTGATTTGGCATATTGATGAAAATATAATTTCACAAAGAATTTCTTCGAACAAAATTAATGTAGATAAAAATATGCGTGGAGTTGATGTTGAAGAAGCTGATGGAATTCAGGATATTGGTGAAAAATTTACTACAATTTTCGGTGATGAAGTTGTCGGTGAAGGAACAGAATTTGATTTATGGTATTCAGGAAATCCTTCTAATCTTTTCAAAAACAGATTTGACAAAAATTCTAGACCTTCAACTCACTCTAATTCCGGAGCAAACAGCTTAATATCAATTTATGATTTTTCGAAATCTGCAAATTTGATGTCTTTCAAAATTGCATTCAGAGACTCGATAATTAAACCATTGTTCACAAAAGATATTTCTACTTCAGAAGTCGCTAAATCAATCTCATCTTTTGATGACAATTCTTCTAAGCAGATATTATTAGCTGGTACTTCTGCTTTTGTATTTGATTCGCTATCAGAATTTAGAAATTTCAATTTTACTAATTACAAACCTGCAGTTGTAAAATTTGGTGGATTCACATACATAATCGGTGCAACTTATGACTCAAGACTATTGACTCCTTCGAGAATTAATTTTTTACGTTTTTCAGAAAGTAGCGTTGATTCAGGCGGATATAATTTACCGTTTTCTATTTCTGGCTCACCTGTGATTGTTAAAAATGTAAATGAAACTTATGACATTCTAATTCCTACTTTCGAAGGAAAAATTTTATTTATCGAATTGAATAATTATTTATCCGGTAATCTCCAACCGAGAAAAGAAATAAATGTTAATTCTGATTATCAGATTGAGAAAATTTCTTCAGAATCAAAAACATTTGCTTTAGCTAAAAAGAGAAACTCAAATGTCGAATACATTGTATATTTTGATGGAAGAATATACACATTAAAAAATCAGGTCGTATTTGATTTTGCTACTACAAAATTTAAGAATGAATTTTTAGCTATTGTATTGGTTGCTGAAAACGGAATCATAAAAATTAAAGTGTTTGATAAAAATGGTATCTATTCAGAATTTGATGTCAGCTATACTTCTAATAATAAATTCATTCTCTCTGATTTGAAATCTGATGGTTCTAATTACATAATTTTAACCGATAGAAACAAAATAGAAGCTTTTAATCTTCAGGGTGCAAGAGCTGATAATTTTCCGTTCTCAATTAGTAATGACAAATTTAATGGCTGGTTACTCTCTGCTGATATTGAAGGTGATAACAAATCTGAAATTATCGCTTTCACCGAAAAGGGCAACATTTATGCTATCAATGGGAGTACTGGAAAATTAGTTGATGGTTTTCCAATATCAATTGGCAAGAACAATTCAGCCTCGCCTTCCTTGTTTACTTTTGATAATAAAATATGTCTCTCTGTTATTGATCAGAGCAATAAATTCAGCAGCTGGAAAATTTCTTCAATCATATCGAAAATGGATTGGAGTGAATTGAATAGAAACAGGCTTAATCAAAATTTAGCAGACGAATATTCATCATCCGTCATTTTTGATAGATTCTTCCCTGAAGAAAGAGCATATAATTATCCGAATCCGGTTTACGAATCAACCACTGCGATTAGATTTTTCGTTTCAGAAGATGCAGATGTTTCTATTAAAATATATGATCTGGCTGGTGATAAAGTTGATGAGATTAATTCAACAGCTCGTGGTGGATTTGATAATGAAATTATATGGAATGTCTCATCAATTCAGAGTGGTGTTTATCTTGCCAGAATTGAAGCAAAAAGCAATAGTGGAAAAACAGAATCAACAGTTATTAAAATTGCAGTTGTTAAATAATCCGGAATATCCTGATTTATGAAAAAAATATTATTCATCATTTTCTTGTTTCAGATTTCATCTTTTGCTCAGTTCACTGAGTTTCATCCTCAGTTGAATTGGTTGACTATTAAAGGAAAAAATATTCAAGTTCATTATCACGAAGGTGCTGAAAGGACTGCGAGAGTTGTTGCAAAAATCGCTGATGAAATCTGGGAACCAATTTGTTCTCTTTATGAATATGAGCCAGAAGAAGTGCATTATATAATTAAGGATATCGACGATTATTCCAACGGAGCTACTTATTTCTTTGATAATAAAATTGAAATCTGGACAAGTGCATTAGATTTTGATTTGAGAGGAACACATAATTGGCTTCGCAATGTTATTTCACACGAGTTCACTCACTTGGTACAGATTCAAGCTAGTCTTAAATCTTCAAGAAGATTACCTGCCGTATTCCTTCAGGTTTTAGGTTATGAAGATAAACGACGACCAGATATTCTTTATGGATTTCCTAATCTTCTTGTCTCTTATCCATTGGCAATGATAAATATTCCTGCGTGGTTTGCTGAAGGCACTGCTCAATATATGCGTAAAGAATTTGATTATGATAATTGGGATACTCACAGAGATATGATTTTAAGAATGTACGCACTTGATGGTAATATGCTTACCTGGAATCAAATGGGAGTTTTTGGCAAAACAAGTCTTGGTAACGAATCAGTTTATAATTCTGGCTTTGCTCTTACAAGATATATTTCGCAGAAATACGGTGAAGACAAATTAAGAGAAATTTCAAAAGTTCTCGGTAAGTTTTATGTTTTTACTATTGATCAGGCATTCGAACAAGTTCTTGGTAAAAGCGGACAAGAGATTTACGATGAATGGAGTAATTTTCTTAAAGAGGATTACTTGAGAAGAACAGAAAAGGTTAGAACAAACTTGGTAGAAGGTGAAAAAATCGCTGATGTTGGATTCGGAAATTTCTATCCGACTTTTTCATCGGATGGCAAAAAGATTTATTATCTATCAAATAAAAATTCAGATTATTTCTCACCATCTTCGCTTTATGAATATGATATTGAAACAAAAAAAGAAACACTAATTAAAACAGGAGTTCGTTCAACTTTTTCTTTCATTCCCGGTACTAAGAAAGTTATTTATTCAAAAATCAGTGATGATAATCCAAATTGGTATAATGTTCACGATTTATATGTTTATGACATTGAAAAGAAAAAAGAGACAAGATTAACTCATAATCTTCGTGCAAATCAACCGAGTGTTTCAAATGATGGAAACAACATTGTCTTCCTTTTTCAAAAAGATGGAACAACAAATCTTGGAATTGTTGATATTGAAGGAAAAAATTTTCGTCAATTAACTTTTTATTCAAACGGTGAGCAAGTTTATAATCCAAAATTTTCGCCCGATGATTCCAAAATAATTTTTGATTATTCATATCACCACTCTCGCGATATTGCAATAATAAATTCAAACGGCGGTAAAGTTGAATTTATCTTGAAAACAGATAGTGATGAACGGAATCCAAGATTTATTTCTGATAATGAAATCATTTTTTCGAGTGATGAAACTGGAATTTTTAATGTTTATTCTTTAAATCTAATTTCAAAACAGATAAAAAGAATAACAAACGTTCTCGGTGGTGCTTTTATGAGTGATAAAAATTCTGATGGAGATTTTGTTTATTCAGGATATACTTCATCAGGATATAAAATCTTTTTACTCTCAACAGAACAAAAAAGAGAAATAGCTACTTCATCAAATTACGTTTGGATAAACAATCCGCCTTTGGATTTTGATAAGCCAAATGGAGATATTCAGAAATTTAACATCACAAGCTTAAGTAACTTTAATGATTACGAAGTTCCGGATTTTGAATCAAAGAGATATTCCGGTGCTTTTTCGAAACTTACATTTTTTCCTTTTATAAGATTTGATAACTACAACACTGGCAATAAATTTACTGAGAAACTTAAACCGGGAGTTTTCGTTACTTCAAATGATATGTTAAATCGCTATTCCATTTTTGCCGGCGGTTCAATCAATACGAGAATGGAAAGAGATTTATTTCTGCAGTTTGATTACAAAAACAAATTACCAATTGTTACAAGTCTTGGATTAAGACCAGAGCTGTCTTTAGAACTTTATAGTATCAGCAGGAAAGCTAATGTTGATGTTCAATTCGGAGCTGATACTTTGGGCGGTATTGTAACCTATGATTTCATAATTCCAACTGATGTAACATATGATTTATTCGAAGCTGACTTCATCATCCGACATCGTTTATTCACAAGAGAAGATAATCTGCAACTGAAGTTTGTTTATTCTACATATACTGCTTCACTCGGAAGTTTTCTTCTTCCTGATAATACGCTATATCCGACAACCAAAGATAATTATTTCATCGGGCGAAACTTTGAAGCAAAATATTATTACGAAGCAATCCTTCCAACTAAAGATAGCGACATCAATCCTGCAGGAATGCTTTTAGATTTAACTTATAACTATGAATTTAATAAGTTCAATTCAGAGGGCGAGTACACAGTTGAAGATGGAATCCTCAAACCACTTTATAAAGATTTTAACTTTCATAAGCTGGAACTAAAATCCGGATTTTTTTTACCGATTTTTAATTCGCATACCATAAACACAACGCTTAGAGTAGGTTCAATTCTTGGTCATACTGTTCCTGATTTCTTTGACTTTTATCTCGGTGGATTGATAGGAATGAAATCATATCCTTTTTATGCAATTAGTGGAAATGAAATTGCATGGCTGAATTTAACGTATCGTTTCCCTTTGTTTAGAAATATTGATACAAGACTCGGACACTTATACATAGATAAAATTTTCTTCTCTGTTAATGCGGACATCGGAAATGCCTGGAATGGTAAATTGCCTTCAATATCAGAATTTAAAAAAGGAATTGGAACAGAATTAAGAATCCAGATGAGTTCTTACTATTTGTTTCCAACAAGTCTTTTCTTTCACGCAGCGTATTCATTAGATAAATTCAGCAGAGTAATAAATAATCAGACTATTTCATATGGAAAAGAGTGGAATTTTTACGGAGGTATCCTATTTGATTTTTCAATTCTGAATTTCTTTAATAATAAAAAAATCAGGTAATTTTTTATGATAAATTTTTTTGTGATAATTTTTCTTTTATTTTCTGTTAAATCGTTTTCTCAGATTGATTATAATTTTCAGTTAACAGGAAATCTAAATGCTGACTCGAAAATATTATTAAGCAATTATAAATCTGATTTACCAGTTAATTTGAATATCATCCAAACTGAAAACAAAAAATCACCTTTACTCGCAGGATTATTTTCAGCAATCCTTCCGGGTGCAGGTGAATTTTATGCTGAATCTTATTACAAGTCAGCAATATTTTTTGCAATGGAAGCAGCTCTTGTTACTGTTGCTGTTATTTACAATAAAAAAGGTGACGATAAAACCACTGAATTCGAAAACTATGCAGACAATGTAACTGATAATTCAGGTTGGAGTGTGGTCAGATATGCATTGTGGATAAATCAATACAAAGGAAAAAATATTCAGATAAATCCGAACACAAACTTAAAACCTTGGGAAAGAGTAAATTGGAATGAACTTAATGCTGTTGAAAGAGAAATTAACGGTTTCTCACACACTCTTGCTCGTCACGGAGATCAACAATATTATGAGATGATTGGGAAATATCATCAATTCAGTCCGGGTTGGTGGGATTTCAAAGGTGGAAGCAACAATTTTGAAATTTCTCCAAGCTATGCTTATTACTCTGGTCTTCGTGGAGATGCTAATGATTTATATAATGTCTCTACAAAAGCGGTGGTAGGAATTTATGTTAATCACTTTTTAAGTGTCTTGGATGCAGTGTGGTCTGCAGTCAGTTTCAATAAAGACATTGCTTTAAAGTTCAGAATGGATGCTGTTCAGGTGGCTGAGAATTATGATATGTGTCCGACAATTTATTTGAAATATAATTTTTAATCTTTTGTGAAATTATTAAAATGAAATTACCGGTTGTTGCTATCATTGGAAGACCTAATGTTGGAAAATCAACACTCTTTAATCGTTTACTCGGTAAACGTGATGCTATTGTTGATGATGTAAGCGGTGTTACACGCGACAGAAATTATGGAGAGTCTGAATGGAATGGAAAAAAATTCAGATTGATTGATACGGGTGGCTATGTCCCTGAATCTTCAGATTTGTTTGAGACTGCAATTCGAGAACAAGTTGAAACTGCAATTGATGAAGCAGATTCGATTTTATTCTTAGTTGATTTCAAGTCCGGAATAAATCCAATCGATAAAATTATTGTTAGTATGCTCAGGCAGTCTGGTAAAGAGTTCTTCGTTGTAATAAATAAAGTTGATAACGAAAAACAGAAAAATTTCATTTCAGAATTTTTTGAACTTGGTGTATCTGATGTTTGGGACATTTCAGCTTTGAGCGGAAGAAGATTGGGCGATTTACTAGATAGAGTTACTCAGAATTTCTCTAAAGTCCAAATTCAGAAAGAAGAAAAAAGACTAAAGATTGCGATTGTTGGAAGACCTAATGTTGGCAAATCATCTTTAACTAATGCCCTTCTTGGTGAAGAGAGAAGCATCGTTACTGATATTCCGGGAACGACGCGGGACAGCATTGATTCTATATTGAAATATTATGGCGAAGAAATAATTCTGATTGATACTGCAGGACTCAGAAAAAAAAGCAAAGTACAAGAAAGCATAGAATTTTTTTCGAACATCAGATCTTATAAAGCTATTGGTGAATGTGATATTGCAATTGTTTTGATAGATGCACAACAGGGTTTTGAAAATCAGGATCAAAAAATTATAGATGAAGTAATACGCTGGCGTAAAGGTTTGATTATAGCTGTTAATAAATGGGACCTTGTTGAAAAAGATCAAAACACTGCTGTTAAATTTGAAAAGGCAATTAGAGCAAAATTGGGTACAGCAGATTTCGCTCAGATTATTTTTATTTCTGCTATCACAAAGCAAAGAATTTTTAAACTGATTGAATTGAGTAAAGCAGTTCAGACTGAGAGATTAAAAAGAATTCCGACAAGTGAATTGAATGAATTTTTATTGGGTGAGATTGAAAAAAATCCGCCCCCTTCAACTAAAACTGGTAAAGAAGTAAAAATTAAATATGTTACAATGGGTGGTCAGCATTATCCAGTTTTTATTTTCTTTACAAATTATCCGAAGCAAATCGCTGATCATTATAAAAGATTTCTTGAGAATCTGATAAGAAAACAATATGGTTATAATGGAGTTCCTATTACGTTAACATTTAAATCAAAGTTTAAAGAGGTTGAATGAACAATTTTACTTTAGTTGATCATCCTTTGATAAAAAAAGATTTAACAATTTTGCGGGATACCAACACGAGCACTGAATTATTCAGATCTGCTGTTTATAGAATTTCGAATGTTTTATGTGTTGAAGTGTCAAAAAAATTTTTATTGACTCAAAAGGAAATTGAGACACCACTTGAAAAAACAATCGGTTTCGAATTATCGAAGCAAATAGTTTTAATTCCCATTCTTCGTGCCGGACTTGGAATGGTTAACGGATTTCTGGAACTAATACCAAACGCAAAAGTCGGACACATCGGTTTACAAAGAAATGAAGAAACTTTAGAGCCAATCGAATACTATTTCAAAACTCCTCAGGAGCTTGAAGATTCTGAAGTGATATTACTCGATCCAATGCTTGCAACTGGTGGAAGTGCAGTTGAAGCAATCAACTATGTGAAAAAACGTGGGGTTAAGAATCTTTATTTCGTTTGTATTGTCGCTGCTCCAACAGGTATTGAGAAAATGCAAAAGCATCATCCAGATGTTAAGATTTTTGCTGCTGCTCTCGATAGACAATTGAATGATAAAGGATATATTTTACCCGGTTTAGGTGATGCGGGAGATAGAACTTTTGGCACACTTTAAAGCATTCATACTATCTATTCTATTTGCAGGAATATTATTTTCTCAAACTCATCCTGATTTAAAAATTGATAAAGCATTGAGAAATGGAATCTCCGAAATTGTCAAACAGAACTATCGAAATGCTGAAAAAATATTCGTAGAACTTGACGAAAATTATCCTAAGCTTCCAATTGGTAAAATCTATCTTGCAGCATCCTTAATTGCTGAAAGCTATGATTATGAAACTCCATTTGATGATGAAAGAATTACCTCCTTGTTAACTGAAGCAAAAAATTCTGCTGAGATTTTAATTAACAATAATAAACAAGATATTTGGCACAAGTATTACCTTGCATTGGTTACAGGATATCAGGCTTATTATGAAGCAATTAAAGGAAATCTACTAACCGCATTTTCGATTGGTCTTAATTCATATAATATGTTTGATGAAATATTGGAGCAGGATAGTTCTTTTCAAGATGCATTAATCGCAGTTGGTACTTATAAGTATTGGAAAAGTGATAAGCTTGAGTTTTTAAGCTGGCTGCCTTTTATTGAAGACGAAAGAGAAGTTGGAATTAAACTACTTGAGCGTTCTATCAAAAACAATAGTTATAACTCGCATTTAGCAATTTACTCTCTTATTTGGATTTTTATTCACAAAAAAGATTTTAACGGTGCGAAAAATCTTACAGAGTTTGCTCTGAATAAATTTCCGCAGTCACGAATATTCAGAGAAGCATATGCAAGAGTTTATGAAGAAATTGATTTGAATAAGTCAATTCAGATTTATAATCAGGTACTTGATTCATACGAAAATCTTGAGTTGGAAAATCGAGTCAGAGTAATTACTCTGAAACATAAAATAGCAATTCAGCTTAATAAAGCGGGAAGGAAATCACAGGCACTAAAAATTTGTGATGAGATTCTGTCAATAAATGATTTATCAAAATTTGAATACGAAAAATTAAAAGACAGACTGGAAAGAGTTAAAAAAATGCAAAGTGAAATCAGGCGATAAGCTCAAAGAGGTCGTAATAAATCGAACGAAATTTTCGTCCCTTTACCCACTTCGCTTACTATATTTATTTCTCCTTTGTGTGCGTTTACTATTTCTTTGCAAAGCACTAATCCTAAACCTGTTCCTTTTTCCTTGTTTGTTCCCATAGTTGTTAATGATGAATCAAACTTAAATATCTTTTCAATATTTTCAGGACTAATACCAATTCCATTATCAGCCACTTCAAAAATTATTTTATTATCTGCTGATTCAGAATTGATATCTATTTGCCCGTTTTCTTCAGTAAATTTTATGGCGTTTGCAATTAGATTATGAAACAGTGAGCGGAGTAAATTTTCATCTCCTACAATAAAATGACTTGGATTAACATTATTGTTTATTGTGATACTTTTCAGTTTGGCTGTTTGCAATAGCGGAGCGATGACAGTATCAATAAGTATGAAAGCATTTAGAGTTACCGGTGAGAGTTGCATCCTTCCTGTTTGGAAACGAGACCAATCAAGAAGATTTTCAATTAATTTGTAGAGATTTTTAGTGGACTTATTAATTTCTAAAATTTCACTTTTAATTTCTTCTGGAGATAAATCATCCAAATCTTCATATAATAGTTCCGTTAAACCCAAAATACCTTGAATAGGACTTTTTAAATCGTGGGAAATAATTGAGAACAATTTATCTTTAGTAGCCACTAACTCTTTTAGTTCATCAGAATAAGATTTTAATTTTTGTTCATCAGAAATTTTAGTGATTGCTAATGCAATTTGTTCGGAAACATAAGTCAAAATTTCTTTCTCTTCAATTCCATATGTGGTTTCGTCTTCATAATCCTGTACTACAAGAACGCCAATGACATCTTCATTAATTTTTAGAGGGACACCAAGCCAAATAGCGGAGGGTTCACCAATTAGTTCTGTTTCTCCTTTTAATCTAAGTTCTAAATCTTTTTTCTTATCAATTAGCATTGGCTCTTTCATTCGAAGAATGTATTCAGTTAGTCCACGACCGAGTTTTCGAGGTTGTGGTTGAGGATCGTATTTGTCAACAAAATATGGAAAAGAGATCATTGTATTATTTTCATCGACTAAGGCAATGAAAAAATTCTCGGCTTTCATCAAAGTCTTCATTATTTCGTGAATCTCTCCGAACAACTGCTGAAGATTTTCTACCCTCGTTACTGCTGATGAAATTTTGAAGAGAGCTTCAAGAAGTAATTGATTCTTTCGTAGTTCTGTAATATCTCGTGAAATACCAACTGTTCCAAAAATCTTACCTTCATTATCTTTCAGAGGAATTTTTGTTGTAAGAACCCACTTTATTTTTTTATCCCTGAAAGTTTCTTTTTCTATATTTCTGATAAATTCAACTTCTCCTGCAAGTAGTTTAATTTCATCATTTTTTGCTTGAGCTGCGTGTTCATTGTCAAATAATTCGAAATCAGTTTTCCCAATAATTTGATCAAAGCTCTTTAAGTTAAATTTATCTAAAGTGGCTTTATTAACTCTTATAAATCTGCTGAACTCATCTTTGAAGTAAATTGATTCAGGGAAGTAATTCATCAAGTTTTGCAGAAGTAATTTTTTAAACTCATTTTTTGATTGTAATTCAACCTCTTTACTGATATCGGTCATCGAAAATAAAATTCCGATTACAGCATTTTTATATTTTATCACATTCAAAAAAATATTAAGCCATTTTGATTTGTTCCCAAATTCAAACTTTAAAGTCAAATCAGTTTTGTGACTTTTGTTAGGATTCTTTTCTACTCTTTCAAAGAAATCATAAATTCTTTTATCATTAAAAAGATTTTTGAGATTTATTTGTCCAATAGACTCACGATAACTTCTAAATAAATCATCGAAGCTTGAATTAGATACTATTATTTTGCCTTCGAGATCACAAAGAGAAACAAATATTGCGGTATTATTAAAAATCTCAGTGAATTGAACTTCTTTTTTACGAAATTCTTCTTCTTTGTCAATTTGGTCTCTGATATCTTTCACAAGTACTACTGTGTAATTTTTATCGAGGAAACTGAAATTACCAACACTTACGAGTGTGGGAATGATTTTATTATCTTTGCTTATAATTTCGATTTGATACTGTTTTGGTGCAGATTTCCCGGCTAATTTTAATTCATAAAACTTATTGATGATGGGTTTGTACACCTCACTTACAAAATAATCTTTTGGCTTTCCGATAATTTCGTCAGTTGAATAACCAATCAAATCGGCGAGAGATTTATTGCAATACTCAATTACTGAATTATTGATTATCAAAAATCCATCTTCAAATGAATTCAGTGCTTTTTGTAAAATTAGATGATCTTTGTTTGTATTTACATTATTTGAATACATTTAAATTTGTTGCAACTTTTTCCTTGATAATATAATCGTTTTTAAAGACTTTTTCTTTAGTATTTAGCACGTTTTAATTCTAAATAGAATTATTAAGCAAAGAACAACTTTATAAAACCCTGCAATTTTTTTATATTTGCACCGCTTTTTCACAATTCTTGGAAAAAAATGAGCTTACTTAAAGAACTAAATCCAATACAGCAAGAAGCAGTACAATATTTGGACGGACCTCAGATAATAATTGCAGGTGCCGGTTCAGGTAAAACTAGAGTATTAACTTATAAAATTGCTTATCTGTTAAAAAAGAATTATACACCCGAATCAATCTTAGCTCTTACTTTCACAAACAAAGCTGCTAATGAAATGAAAGAAAGAGTCAAAGAAATGATTCCAAAACGCTCTGAAGCTCTGTGGATGGGTACCTTTCATTCCATCTTTGCCCGAATTCTTCGGATTGAATCAAAGCATACGGATTATAAAAGTAATTTCTCTATTTATGATACTATTGACTCTCTTTCTCTTATTCAGAATATAATGAGCGATTTGAATATTGATGCTGATAAGTTTCAGGCTGGTGCAATGCGTCATCGAATTAGCTTTGTTAAAAATCATATGATCTCTCCGGAAGAGTTCAGAAAAAATCACATTAGAAGTTTCTTCGATCAGAAAGTGGCTGATGTTTATGAAGAATATGAAAAAAGGATGCTCAGTTTTAATTCTATGGATTTCGATGATTTGTTGATTAAGTCCATTGAACTTTTTACTTCAAAAAAGAATATTCTTCAAAAATATCGTTCACAATTCAAATACGTTTTAGTGGATGAATTTCAGGATACGAACAAGGCTCAATATGAATTACTAAAAGTTTTAGTTCCGAAAAATGGTTTGATTTGTGTAGTTGGTGATGACGCACAAAGTATTTACAGCTGGCGTGGTGCTAATGTTTCAAATATGCAGGATTTTATAAAAGATTTTTCAAAAGTAAAAATCTTTAAGCTTGAACAAAATTACAGATCAACAAAAACAATTCTTAGAGCAGCAGATTCAATAATTAAAAATAATTCTAATCAACTTCCAAAAACTCTCTGGACTGAGAATAAAGAAGGTGAGCAAATTATGCTCATTAAATGTACTGATGAAAAAGATGAGGCTGCTCAGATAATTAAGTGTATCAAACATGAAATTACGACCAACAAATTATCCTTTAATGATTTCGCAGTTCTTTACAGAACCAACGCTCAATCACGAATAATGGAAGACATTTTCAGAAGAGAGAAAATTCCATATACGATTATTGGGGGAGTTGAGTTTTATAAAAGAAAAGAAATTAAAGATATGATTGCTTACCTGAGAGTGATTGCAAATCCTAATGATGAAGAAAGTCTCTTACGAATTATGAACTTTCCGCAAAGAGGAATCGGAAAAACGACAATCGAAAGAATGTTAGCTTTTGCAAAAAGACACCGGCTTACTCTTTTCCAAACAATGTCAAGAGTTTATGAAGTTATTGATATTAAAGAAAGAATTCAACGTAATGTTAAGAATTTCAGAATTGTTTTAGATAAATACATAAATCTTAAAACCGCATTATCAATTGGTGAATTAACAAGGTCTTTAGTTGATGAGCTTGAAATTGTTCAGACATTTAAAGAAGAAAACACTCAGGAATCTCTGCAACGATTGGAGAACATTAATCAACTTCTTATGTCAATATCAGATTATTCAAAAGAAAATCCTGATGTTAAACTCGAACAGTTTTTAGAAGAAGTATCTTTGCTATCAGATATTGATAATTATGATGAAAATAAAAACTCTGTTGCACTTCTGACTTTTCATAGTGCAAAAGGATTGGAATGGCCAATAGTATTTGTTACAGGTTGTGAAGAAGATCTTTTCCCAATAGCGTCCAAATTTAGTTTTGATACATCATTAGAAGAAGAGAGAAGACTTTTTTATGTTGCGCTTACAAGAGCAAAAGAAAAAGCATATATCACTCACGCTCGTTCAAGATACAGATTCGGAGAAGTTGCTTATCAAAGTCGTTCGCGTTTTATTGATGAGCTTGATCCATCAACTTATTATGAAGAAAATGGTTTATTGGGAAGGAAAGCAAATAGAAAGACTAAAAAAGAAATTTACAGAGAATATTTTCAGAATATTGATTACGAAGATTTCTCTCAGGAAGGAATCACTCTCAAAATAGGTTCTAAAGTTATGCACGATAAGTTTGGTTTGGGTCGAGTAACCGATGTGCAGGGAAGTGGTGATATGCTCAAAGCAACAGTCCATTTTGAAGGAAATAACGTTAAACAGTTAATGTTAAAATTTGCAAAGCTAAAAGTCTTAAATTAGAAAGGATTTAATTTTACAATGACAATTGCACCTAAAAAACTTGCGATATTAGTAGGCGGAGGTCCCGCACCGGGGATCAATAGTGTTATTGGAGCTGCAACAATCAGAGCTGCTGTTGAAGGTGTTGAAGTAATCGGAATTAAAGATGGCTTCAAATGGATAATGGAAGGAAATATTTCAAACATAAAAGAACTTAATATTCAGAATGTTAGCAGAATACATTTCCGCGGTGGCTCTTATATCGGAATCTCAAGAGCAAATCCAACAAAAAATCCTAAGCATCTCGAAAATGCCGTAACCTCATTATTAAGATTGAATGTAGATAAGTTAATTACCATCGGTGGTGATGATACTGCCTATAGTGCGCTGAAAGTGGATGAGATGGCAAGTGGCAGAATAAGAGTTGTTCATGTTCCTAAAACCATTGATAACGATCTTGATCTACCACACGGTATTCCCACCTTTGGATTTCAGACTGCACGTCATATAGGAGTTGAATTAGTAAAAAATCTTATGGTTGATGCTCAGACAACTTCAAGATGGTATTTCGTAGTTTCGATGGGTAGGAAAGCTGGCCATTTGGCTTTAGGAATAGGAAAAGCTACAGGAGCTACACTCACATTAATTCCTGAAGAATTCAGCTCGAAACAAATTAAGCTATCTCACATTGTGGATATTCTTGTTGGTGCAATTATAAAAAGACTTAGTTATGGTCGCTCGGATGGTGTAGCTATTCTTGCTGAAGGATTAGTTGAACATCTCGATTCTCAGGATCTTGAACAACTTGTAGATGTTGAAAGAGATGCTCACGATAATATCAGAATTGCAGAAATTAATTTTGGTGAAATTTTAAAGGCAAAGGTAATTGAAAGATTAAAACAATTTGGACTGAAAGCTACAATTGTTGCAAAAAATATCGGTTATGAATTACGTTGTGCAGACCCGATTCCCTATGATATGGAATATACAAGAGATTTAGGTTTTTCTGCCGCTCAATTTATTCTCAATGGTGGAAGTGGGGCAATGGTTTCTATTCAAAATGGTCACTTCGTTCCAATGTATTTTAAGGATATAATTGATCCTACTACAGGTAAAACCAGAGTCAGAATGGTTGACCCGGCTTCAGAAACATTTTATATCGCACGAAGATATATGCTTAGACTAAATCAAGCAGATTTTGATGACGCTCATGAGTTAGCAAAATATGCCGCTACTGCTAATATATCTCTGGAGGAATTTAAGAATCAATTCTACTATCTAATTGAGAATGATCTGTTATACCAATATCTAAAAGAAGGTAAATTAAAGTTAGCTTCCTACGATAGCAACTTCGCTTTCAAAAGCTTTCAGGAAACAAAAGTAAAAGAAAACGGTGATATAACAGAAAACTAAATTTCATAGGGCTTGTCGGATATTGAAAAGTCTATCTCAATTTTCGACAAGCTCTCATTCAAAAAAAGAGTTAATTATATTGGCAAATCATATTACCAACTCATCAACTATTAAAGCTGAAACTTACGAGCTAATTTGAATTAAAGTTAGATTTAATATCGAAAGTGAAATTTATTTTCACACAATGCATGAAGAAAGTCGAAGCAGACTAAATAGTAATTTTCATTTAAATTGTCAGTTGAGCTTGTCGTTAAGAACATACTTTGGAAAAACTGACAATTTAAAAGTTTTGAACCAGCCTCGACGGAGAATTTAATCTATAAAATTTAGCTGAAGTATGAGTTATTTATTTAATTTTTTCGATTCAATGTGTTTAATCGAAAAATATTCTTTTGTCAATTTTTTCAAAGTCCCTGATAATAATATTATTCCTAAAAGATTTGGAAAAGTCATAAAGCCTAAAGCAGCATCACCGAAAGCCCAGATGGCTTCAAGTTCTGCAATCGCTCCGATAAATACAAACACAATATAAATCCATTTATAAGGCAAAGTAGCTGTTTTTCCAAAGAGATAATTACTTGCTCTTTCTCCATAGTAAGACCAACTTATTGCAGTTGATACAGCAAATAGCAGAACACAAAGAGTAACTATTTTATCACCATAAGCAAAAAACCAGCTTAATCCTTTTTTAAATGCATATGCAGTTAAAATACTACTATTCATTAAGGGACCAGAAAAATTTGGATCAATTCTTTCTACATAAAATTTTGTATGAAACCAAGCATCAGTACTGATAATTACAAGTCCTGTTATAGTGCAAATAGTAATCGTATCAATGAAAGGTTCAAGTAATGCAACAGTTCCTTCACGAACTGCGTATTTAGTTTTAGCTGTTGAATGAGCAATCGGGGCGCTTCCTTGTCCAGCTTCATTAGAATAAAGTCCTCGTTTAATTCCCCATAACATAGTATTAAGAATTACTAAAAATGTACCAGCTCCAACGCCAGCAATTTCTGCCGGAGGATTAAATGCCATTTTGAAGATTAAAAAGAGACTGTCAATCAGATGTTGGAAATTGGAAATAAGAATTAATATTCCGGCAATTACATAGATTACGGCCATAAATGGAGAGAGAAATCCAGTTACATTTCCGATTCTTTTAATTCCACCTATAATAACTAATGCAACTAAAAAAGAAAGAACAACACCATTTATTATTTGTTGGATTGAAACAGAAAAATTTTCGAATACAGGATGTTTCTGAGTTAAGAAGTGATTGAGTCCAACTAATTGAGTTACCTCAGAGTAAATCTGATCAGAAACGGTGAAAGTTTGAATTGCATTTCCGGTTGCGAACGAGCAAATTATTGCAAAACAAGCAAAAGCAACTGCAAGCCATTTCCATTTTCTGCCGAGTCCTTTTTCAATTGTGTACATAGGCCCACCGGCTGTATTTCCGTACTCGTCAAACTCTCTGAAGTGATGAGCAAGTGTAACCTCAGAATATTTTAATGCAGTTCCAAAGAATGCAGTAACCCACATCCAGAATAAAGCTCCCGGTCCTCCGTAATACAAAGCCGTAGCAACTCCTGCAATGTTTCCAATTCCAACAGTAGCAGATAATGCAGTTGCCAAAGCCTTGAAGTGATTCAAATCTCCTTTGTCGTTTGGATCATCATAATCACCTTTTGTTACTTTTAATCCGTGTAAGAAATATCGTAACTGAGGAAATCCTAATTTAATAGTTACAAAAATTCCAGTGCCGAGAAGTGCAATAACCATCAGTGGTATAATTCCGATCGGATATTCTTTTGATGGAAAATTTTTAAGAAATTCAATGTTCCCCGGAAATGTCCAAACGGATTCAAAAAATCCGACACCTCCGATTATCAAAACAATTATAATAATTCCAAAAGAAATTAATCCGGCTACAGATCTTTTCATTATTTTTCTTTATGATTAGTGATTAAATAAATTAAGGATGACATATTTTTCTAAAAAATTCCTAATAGTTGTAGCAATACGAGAAAAATCAGCACTGGTGCGATGTATTTAACTAAAACAACCCAGGTAGAAATAATCCATCGAAATTTAGAAAATAAAATTTCGGATCCATTTTTAAGTTCAGCGAGAACTTTATCAATACCCCAGACGTAACCAACAAATATAGCTATTAACATTCCACCCAGAGGAAGCATCACATTTGATGAAAGATAATTTGCCATATCAAAAAAATTCATTTCAAAAATTTTAATATCCTTCAAAACATTAAATGATAAAACGCTTGGAATACCAACAAGGAATGCTAAAAATCCAAATAGTAAAACTGCATTATGTCTTTTCCATTTCTTCTCATCAACGAAATAAGCAGTAACAACTTCAAGCAGAGAAATAGCTGAGGTCAGGGCTGCAATAGTTAAAAGAATAAAAAAGATTATTCCAACAAAATAACCACCGGGCATTTTAGTAAATACAATTGGTAAAGTATGGAAAATTAAACCAGGACCTTCACCTGCATTCTGACCAGTAGCAAAAACTGCAGTGAAAATTGCTATGCCGGCGATAATTGCTATCAATGTGTCGAGAAAAACTATTTCTAATGAAGCTTTTGGAATGCTGTCATCTTTTGACATATAACTTCCATAAGTTAGCATTGCGCCCATTCCTAAGCTTAAAGTGAAGAATGCCTGACCTAACGCTTCAAGAATTGTGTTAGCGTTGACCTTAGTCCAATCTGGATTAAACAAAAATGCTAAACCTTCTTCACTACCCTCTAAAGTAATTCCTCTAATCATCACGATTAAAATTAAAATGAATAATAACGGCATCATAATTTTTGAACCTTGTTCAATTCCTTTCTGAACACCGGCATAAACGAAAATCATATTAAGGAACATAAACAAAGCGAGCATTCCAATTCCCCAATAAATATTTGAAGTTAGGCTGTTGAAATGCTCTCCTGCAGATTGCGGAGAATTAAATGTTGAAAAAACTCCAGAAGCAGCTTCATAAATATATCCGACAGACCAACCTGCTACTACTGAATAAAAAGAGAGAATCAGAAAACCTGCGAATACTCCCATTGCTCCAACTA
>CAKZLD010000146.1 GCA_937125135.1 uncultured Ignavibacterium sp. | reverse complement strand
AATCTAAACTCTAGTAGAGATAGATTCATCAATAAAATCACTCAAGGGAATATCAAACTACATCTACCCAAAAAATTCTTTCGTTATTACTCTTAAAAACTCCAATATAAAGAAGCATATATAGACAAGAATCTATATGCTGCTTCTTCACGACTTGTTTTACCAGCAAGGAAATAAGTATAAAGCTGCAAATTATCTCTGAAATTATGTCGTAAAGATGCTCCGCCCTGCATTATAACAAAATCATTTGCAGGTACATAGCCAAGCTTTGACATTAACTTAAATTCTGTTGTATTATCTTTTCGTATGAACCAATCAGCCCAAATAGAATGAGACTCAAATTCTCTTGGAGTATAATACAAATTCGATCTGTATCTGTAGTTTTGATAATGAAATTCATATCCGGCGAGTACATTTGGAAGAAAATATCGTCCGATTCTGAATTGAAAATCGTTTCCTTTATTTTTACCGTAAACAAGTTCATTTCGAATGTAATTGAGAAAGTCTTCGTTTGTGGAATCAATTACAGCAAATTGTGGTTGCACTTCTAAATATTGAAAATGACTATAAATATAAACTCCGAAATCAAAATTGTATTCACCCTCGAGTCTGTAAATTGAAGTTGGAAATCTGTTCCAAATTAAATATGGCGAATAGAGTAATAATGATCCATCTGCATAATTGTATAACCCAAGAATGTAGTAAACATTTTTTTTGTCATATCTGATAAATGCATCTCTTGCTGGTTTTTTCAAATATCCACCGATGTTTGTAGTGCCAAGACCAATTCCAGCCCTTAACTTATCATAGTAATTGAAATAAAAATGCCATTTAAAGGTATTAAATCCTAAATTATCACCGTAACTGGTAAAAATATTTGTACGATAAAAGGAAACTCCAGCAGAGAAAAGCCAAATCAAACCTACATCAATTCTGCCTCCATAGTTTAAAAATCTGAAACCAATGTTATCAGTATAAAATGCTGCAGCGGGAGAAATTCCGACATAACTTAATAAGGTATTAAGTACACCATAACCGGAGCCTCTCGGGAGCCATTGATATCTCATTTTGACCATAGATATTTGTGTTGAATCAAGCTGCCATTTCAAGAGGTTATCATATATTTCCTCAGCTCTATCACCATCGCCGAATAAAGCATAGGAATCTCCGAGATATAAATTAGCTTCAAAATTATCTGGTTCTTTTTTTACTAAGTCAGTAAAAGCATTAACTGCACTTACCGAATCTCTCATTGCATAATAAACTTTTGCTCTCTGTAATTCTGCATCGAAATATTCACCTTGAGAAAGAGCATTATTATAAGCATCAATAGCTCTGTCATACTGTTCTGCACAGAAAAGTACATCACCGAATTCTTTATAAAATAAAATACTCGGATCAACTCTTTGCTTAAACTGTTCATAATACTGAATTGCACTATAGCAATCACCAGAAAGAACAAGCTGTCTGCCTTGTTCGAGAATTTGATAGTTCTCTTCTTCCTCAGCACGTAATTTTAACAGGTCAATATTAGATTGTAATGTTGCCAAGTCCGGATTTGCAGGTTCAATAGAAGCCGCTCTATTGGCTAATTGCTGTGCTTCATCAAATCTTTTCTGATAAGCTCTTAAAGTTCCTAAGGTGATTAATGCTGGAACTGAATTTGGTCTGGCAGAAAGAATATTTGTTAAATACCCATCAGCCAAATCCATATCTCTATCGTTCCAGATAGAAAGCTGAGCTCTGAATAATTGATAATCAAAATTAGAAGGATATTGCGTTAGTAGCTCATCCATTATCTGAATAGATTTATCAAATTCTCTATCCCATGCAAGATAACGCGCATAATTAAATTTCAATTCGGGATCTGAATCATTGGGGACAAGCTCATAGTATTTTTCAATTGTTGCAATCGCATTAATATAGTCTTCGTTAAATGCATAATATTGAGATGCAATTTTAACTGCGTTTAAGTCTTTAGGATTATTTGCTAAAATTTTTTCTGCTTGATCAATTTTTTGCTGATAGATTTTAGTTCGATATTCATTTACATAATTCCAACTATCATCAAATCTTTTTTTCCCAGTGTATTCAGGTTTGAGAACAAGAAGTTGTTGATAAGCTTCTTCTAATCGTTCTTCTTTGATAAGCTCTTCAGCAAGTTTAAATCTGGTTTCATCGTCCCCAGGGTTATTTCTTAAAATCCTGTAGTAATAATCAATTGCATAAATTCTTTCTTTAGGAACGAGGTCTTGCGCTCTTCTTTTTGTTGTATCATTAACTTGATAAATCAATCCCTTACCTCTGACAAGATCGAGCCCATCCAAAGCTTCTTTGAAGAATGGTCTGATTTCCAAAGCACGAAGGAAAGCTTGCTCAGCCAATTTATTTTTACCCAGCCAATGAAGAAAATAACCATACCTTGACCAAAGTCTGTGATCATCGGGATATTTTTCAGTATATCTTTTAAGCCATGGTTCCCCTTTTTGTATATGATTATTTTTTGCAAGAATTTCTGTATATCTGATTAGTTCATCAGCAGAGGGATCCTCTCTTTTTAAGTATTCATCGTACCAGCTTTCAGCTTGCATCCATTCGCCAAGTCTTTTATAATTTTTACCAATCTCAAGATAATTTTTAGCAACTGCCGGATTAATTGCAATCTCACGTTTATATCCTTCAATTGAGTTATAAATTAGTGTGTACCACTTATCGGTAACACGTGAGAGATTCTGTTGTATTTCTCTGTTATTGGGTGCAATTTTCAAAGCCGTTCTTAAATCATAAACTGCCATTTCAAAGTTGCCTCGATTTTCATAACAGAGTCCACGTAAATTATAACCTTCTGCATTTTGTGGATTAGCCGAAACAAATCTGTTAAGAGTTTCAATAGCTTCACCATACCGCCCTGCTTTCATTAATTCCTGTGCTTTAGCTTTCAGGTCTTCACCTTGTCTGTTTTGCTGAGAAAAGGCATCTACTGAAAGAATCATCAGAAGCATAAAAATTATATATCTTTTCATATTCAACTCAGATTATTTTACGTTTTTTAAAACTGAAAATAAATAAACGGATGAACATCTAAAGATTTAAATTGAACTACAATCCATATAACCAAAGTCAGAATTGCAGCTTGAGCAAATAAAGGAGCACTTGTTAATTTTTCTTTTATATATTCTTCTAATTTTGGAGGAGTATAGTGACTTAAAAATCCAATAATTATTAAAGCAAAAACAACAGAATATCCGCTTACAAACTGAAGAAAAACTTCCGGCTTAAAATAAGTAAAAATTTGAGTTACCATATCAATTCCGTGCTGAGTTGATTGAGCACGGAAGAATAACATTGAAACAGTCCAAATATGAAACGTTAATACAATTCCCAAAAATTTTGTAAATCTATTTGCAAGAATTCTTTGAGGGAAATTAAGAAATTTATCAAATGATAAAGCAATCCCGTGAATCCCGCCCCAAATGACAAAATTCCACGAGGCTCCGTGCCACAAACCTCCAAGAAGCATAGTTAACATTAGATTGATATATGTTCTGACTTTACTTATTCTATTTCCACCTAATGAAATATAAAGATAATCACGTAGCCATGAAGAGAGAGATAAATGCCATCTTCTCCAAAAGTCAGTAATTGATGTAGCTTTATATGGAGAATTAAAATTATCAGGCAATCTGAAACCTATCAGTAAAGCCAATCCTATTGCCATATCAGAATAGCCAGAGAAATCACAATAAATTTGCAGTACATATCCATACAAGGCAAGTAAATTTTCTACTCCCGAATATCGCAATGGCCAATCAAACACTCTGTCAACAAAGTTAATGCTAATGTAATCAGCTATAACTGCTTTCTTTAGTAAACCTGCTATAATCAGGAACAGGGCTTTACCGATATCTGCTTTGGATAATTCAATTCTTGTATGAATCTGCGGAAGAAAATTTGATGCTCTTACAATAGGACCAGCAACTAATTGAGGGAAGAATGATACGAAGAACAAGAAATCAGTAAAGTTATTCTCTGGTTTAAGTTGATTTCTATAAATATCAATCGTATAGCTCATTGATTGAAATGTGAAAAAAGAAACACCAACAGGCAAGAATATATCCTGTAATGGGATACCTGTTTGGAAAATTCCATTTACGTTGCTAATAAAAAAATTGGTGTACTTGAAATATCCAAGAATCCCAAGATTACCGACTAAACTTAAAATTAGGAATGCTTTTCTTTTTAATTTATAATCCGTTTTATAAATTACAGTTCCCGCCACATAATCAATAATTGAACTGATAATAACTAATATGAAAAAAATTCCGCTGGATTTATAGTAAAAATAGATAGAGCAAACTGTCAGAAAAATTATTTTGGCTCTTTTATAATTCGAGAAAAGTTTGTTGAAGATGAGAACAAATAAAAAGAAATAAAGAAAAAATCCTGAATTAAAAAGTAGAGGTTCTTTTACGTTGTAAAGTAATAAATTATAAAGCTGTTCGATGTATTCCATTATTATCTTAGCTTGTTGTATGCCTGAATTAAAGATTCAGCAAGCATTGTAGCTAACTTCTTAGTACCGCGTTCATTAAAATGAGTATAATCTTTCGATGCAAGAGGAGGATTAGCATCGACCCAATTTGCCATTGAATTTTCTCCGCCCATTACTTCATAGAAATTCCAAAATGCAATATTGGTAGCTTTAACAATATTCTTCTGAGCTTCAAGTAATTGTTTAACTAATGGATCAGTTTTTAATCCCTTATCCTGAACGCTTATCATTAGAAAGGAAGTGTTAGGAAAATTTTTCTTAATTGTTTCGATTACATTAATCATATTTTTTTCATAAGAACTGAAATTGCCTTTTGAAGCACCAAGAGCATTCAAACCAAATTCAAAGATTATCAGTTTATAATTCATCTTACTCGCAAATTCTTTCATAAGATTTTCATCAATTTTTATTAAATCAACTCCTGAATTTCCTCTTAATGCGAAGTTGTCTATGTATAAGCCATTTCCATTCTCCAGACTTACACCAAAAACGTGTGCTTGGTCTTCAAGCGGAAATTCAACTTTAACACTTGTTGCAGGTTTGGATGGAGTAACATTAAGTATATTAAGCGTTCGACCGGGAATAATTTTTACACTTTTCTTTTCGCCTCCACTAAAGGTAAAATTAACGTTTGATGCTTTTGCATTTGTATAAAGAAGTTTTACAGTGCTGAAATTTCTTAAATAAGGATAAAAATGAGGAGTTGAATATTCAACCCAACTTCCTGCAACAGGGACGAATGTTTCTCCATTAAATCCTATAGGATATCTATTTGGATTTCCTGAATACAATGTTCCAGATTTCCAATCATTCGAAAAAGACATTTTTGTGGTTTGACGAAAATTTATATCCTGACTAACTATAGGTAAAAGCCCAACTCCATTTCCCCCAAAACGTTTTTGTAATTCTTCTCTCAAATCCGCAGTAACAAGATCGCCTTCAATCATTGAATCGCCGAAATGTGCAATTCGAACTACTTCAGATTTGGTTTTATTCAATCCGTCGAAGAAAAATTTTAATTGCTGAACATTTCCTATAATCGGTTGATTTTTTAAAACTAATTTCGAACCTTTTACAAAAATTGTATCATTAGGATTGACTGAGAGCAAAAGATTAAAAATTGAAGATCTAATTTTTTCGTGAATTTTATTTTTGTCTTTTGTAGTATCTAAATTATCGTTGTTTGGCTCCAAATCATATTGCGGTTTAAAGAAATCATCTTCCTCTACTGGCTTTTCTGGGTTCTTTGGTTGTTCTTCTGGTTTAGACTTCAAATCTGAGAAAATATCAACATTCTTTAAAGTAAAACCGAATAAATCGTATTGGAATTGGAAAAACGAAAGAATTGCTACAAATAAGAAAACTGTAGCCGTTAGAACGAGGGGATAGTCATTAAGATTTTTTTTCATAGAGATAACCTTTAATATTTAGTTTTATAAACCTAGTTCTTTGATTGCCTTTTCAACTTCTTCTCCCCAAATTTTGTAACCTCTTGCATTAAGATGCATTCCATCATAGTGATAATTCTTATTTAAGAAATTACCTGTTTTTAATCTAGAATTTATGTCCAAAAATAATATTTTATTACTTAATGCAAAATTTTTCAGCAGTAAATTCAGTTTATCAACTTCCTTATTTCTTTCAAGATTAACATCATAAGCTTTTAATTCGGGCTTATTAAGCTTCAACCATTCTTCACCCCAATTTTCGCCCGAGTAAATAACCGATTGAATAACTACTTTAATTTTACGCGATAACAATGCAGCAACTACTTCCTGATAAGTTTTAAATATTTCATCAACCGGAGTCCAATTATAAATGTCATTTATTCCACCCATTATAAAAACGACTTTAGGATTAAGCCTGAAGATGTAATCTAATCTTTTCTTATATCCACTTAAAACATCTGAAGGTATTCCTCTGTTAACAATCCCATCTCTTCCCAATAATTCATTCCAATCAACTCCTCTTGTTAAAGAATTTCCAAACATAACAATATCAGCTGATTTCGTTTTATAAATATTATACAACTCAGTTTGAATTTTATAATTCGGGTTATCCTGAGACATAATCATTTCCTGCATAATCAAAAGAGATAAAATTAGAAAATAATTTTTGAATGAATATTTTTTCCTAAATATCATAACCTTTCTCAGTTCAATATTAGATTTTATTCAACAACGTTAAGTTAAAAAAATTTGAGTTAATGATTTAAATTGTTTTTAGAGGGGATTAAGGATTATTTTTGCTATAAAGAAATCTAAAATTATGACTACAGAAAGTATCCTTCGTTCGATTCCAAAAGTTTTGCTTCACGATCATCTTGATGGTGGAGTGAGACCTCAAACCCTCATTGAGCTTGCTTCAGAATTTAATTATAACAAATTACCAACAAAAGACCCTGCAGAACTCGCCGAATGGTTTCACAGAGGAGCTAACAAAGGAAATCTTGTCGAGTATTTGGAAGGCTTCGAACACACTACTGCTCTTATGCAGTCAAAAGAAGCTTTAAGCAGAGTAGCTTACGAAATGATGGAGGATATGAAAAATGATGGAGTTGTTTATGTTGAAACAAGGTTCGCTCCAGTTTTTCATACTAATAAAGGACTTTATCTTGAAGATACTGTTAAAGCAGTCATAGAAGGATTAGAAAAAGGTAAAAGAGATTTTGGAGTTGGCTATGGACTGATTTTGTGTGGAATGAGGAATATGAAAAATACTTTAGAAATTGCAGAGTTGGCTGTAAACTTTCGCAGAGATGGAGTTGTAGGTTTTGATCTTGCTGGCGAAGAAGGTGGTTATCCGCCCAAGAAACATATTGAAGCATTTCAGTTTATTCAGAGATCAAACTTTAATATAACAATACACGCCGGAGAAGCTTTTGGAAAAGAATCTATATGGCAGGCAATTCAGTGGTGTGGAGCTCATCGAATTGGTCACGCAACCAGATTAATTGAAGATATTGTTCTTGATTCCGATGGAAATGTTGTTGCATTTGGAGATTTGGCCCAATATGTTCTTGATAAAAGAATTCCTCTGGAGTGTTGTTTATTGAGCAATGTTCATACAGGAGCAGTTGACAAAATTGAAAATCATCCTTTTGGAATTTTCTTCAAAGAGAAATTCCGCGTTACTCTTAATACCGATGACAGATTGATGAGCGATACAACAATGACAAAGGAATTTCTTACCGCAGTAAAATATTTTAATCTGAATTTCGATGACTTTGAAAAAATTACCATCAACTCTATGAAATCAGCTTTTATTCCTCATACTGAGAGACTTCATTACATTTATAATGTAATTAAACCCGGATATCAGAAAATAAGAGAACAAATTTTATCTTTTAATAACTCCAATATAGAAAATGAAAAAGTTATTCAGTAATTACAATTTTGAATTTGATAAGAATGAGAGAAAGCTTCTTAAAACTTACTGCTCACAAGTATTGAAACAAATTTCAGGTAATCCGAATTTTTTTTCCGAAGAAAGAGCGTTTAATTCTATTATTGCAAAACTCAATAGTACTGAGCAAACAATTAAATTTACTAAAGACGAAAAAACAAAACTCACTTTTCAACTGAAACAAAATATAGATCATATCGCAAAAGAAATGAAAAGAGGATGGTTTTTAAAAAAATGGATTTATAAATCACTTTACAAACAATACAATAATTTATTTGAAAAATATTTTAAGAACTAACTATGATTGAAGAAAAAATTATTTCGGCACCAAGAGGGAAAGAGCTTACTTGCAAAGGATGGATTCAGGAAGCTGCTTTAAGAATGTTAATGAACAATCTTGATCCTGAAGTAGCTGAAAATCCATCTGAGCTTATCGTATATGGTGGCAAAGGAAAAGCTGCACGCAATTGGCAGAGTTTTGAAGCAATTGTAAATTCTCTGAAAAATCTTGATAATGATGAGACACTATTAGTTCAATCCGGTAAACCTGTCGGAATATTCAAAACACATCCAAATGCCCCAAGAGTAATTATCGCAAATTCCAACCTTGTGCCACACTGGGCTACTTGGGATGAATTCAGAAGACTTGAAGAACTTGGCTTGATTATGTACGGACAGATGACTGCCGGAAGTTGGATTTATATTGGAACTCAAGGAATTCTTCAAGGCACTTATGAAACTTTTGCTGAATGTGGGAGAAAACATTTCAACTCTGACTTGAAAGGAAAATTTTTACTTACTTGTGGAATTGGTGGAATGGGTGGAGCTCAGCCATTAGCCGCAACAATGAATGGTGCTGCATTCCTCGGAGTTGATGTTGATATTTCAAGATTGCAAAAAAGAATTGATACTGGTTATCTTGATATAATTGCCAAAGACTTGGATGAAGCTTTAGAATTAGTATTAAACGCTAAAGAGAATAAACAACCTCTATCAGTTGGATTAGTCGGTAATGCTGCTGAAGTTCTTCCTGAAATTCTAAAAAGAAATATTATTCCTGATATTGTTACAGATCAAACTTCAGCACACGACACTTTGAACGGTTATGTCCCGATGAATATGAGTTTAGAAGAAGCATTTGACTTAAGAAAAAATGATCCTGAAAAATATATTCAACTTTCAAAGCAGACTATCGTTGTACATCTCAGAGCAATGTTGGAATTTCAAAAACGCGGTTCAATTGTATTTGATTATGGAAACAATATTCGCGGAGAAGCAAAAGCAAATGGTGTTGAAAATGCATTTGATATTCCCGGATTTGTACCCGAATATATTCGCCCACTTTTTTGTGATGGTAAAGGTCCTTTCAGATGGGCAGCACTGAGCGGTGATCCAAATGATATTTATGTTACAGATCAAGCAGTAAAAGAAACTTTTCCTGAGAATAAACAGCTTATTAACTGGATTGATATGGCTCAGAAAAAAGTTCACTTTCAGGGATTACCTGCAAGAATTTGTTGGCTTGGTTACGGTGAAAGAGCAAAGATGGGATTGATTTTCAATAAACTTGTCGCTGAAGGAAAAGTATCAGCACCAATCGTAATCGGAAGAGATCATCTTGATTGTGGCTCTGTTGCTTCACCATATCGTGAAACTGAAGGAATGATTGATGGCAGTGATGCAATTGCAGATTGGCCCTTGCTGAATGCTATGTTAAATTGTATTGGTGGAGCAAGCTGGGTATCAATCCATCACGGAGGTGGAGTTGGAATTGGTAATTCTATTCACGCAGGAATGGTTGTAGTTGCTGATGGAACAAAAGAAGCTGAAGAAAGATTACAAAGAGTATTAACCTATGATCCCGGTATGGGAATCATCCGACACGCTGATGCAGGTTATTCCCGTGCAATCGAAAATGCAAACAATTGGAAAATCAAAATTCCTATGATTAATATGAATAAATAATTTAATTTTAATAAAAGAGGTTGTATATGAAATTAAAAGTACTAATCGCCGATACATTCCCTGAAAAATATATTCAGGAATTAAAAGACCTTGGATTAGAAGTTATTTATGAACCAAAACTTGGTGAGAAAGATTTACCAAAAGCAGCTGAGAATGTTGATATTCTGGTAGTTCGTTCAACAATAGTGAATGAAGAAACCATCAATTCGAGTCAAACATTAAATCTTATCATAAGAGCTGGTTCAGGCGTTAACAATATTGCAATTCAAGCAGCTAACAAAAAAGGAATTTATGTTGCTAATTGCCCCGGGATGAATGCTGTTGCAGTGGCAGAACTAACCATGGGACTGATGATAGCCCTCGACAGATTTATTCCAGATAATGTTGCAGATTTTAATAATGGAATTTGGAATAAAGATAAATATTCAAAAGGTAAAGGATTAAAAGGGAAAACTCTTGGTTTAATCGGTGTTGGAAATATAGGGAAAGAAGTTGCAAAAAGAGCCCTTGCGTTTGAGATGAATGTTTATGGAAAAGATATTTCCCGAATTGAAGGAGTACCAATTAAAGATTTCAGTGAGATGGATAAATTACTGGAATTGTGTGATGTCGTTTCAATACATCTTCCAGCAACTCCATTGACAAAAGGTTTATTCAATAAACAAATGTTCAGTTGTATGAAAAACGGCGCTTATCTTATAAATACATCACGGCACGATATCGTTATTGAGGAAGATTTGCTCGAAGCCATTAAAGAAAAAAATATTAGATATGCCTGTGATGTCTTTAAAGGTGAGCCAGAAGGAAAGAGCGGTGAAGTTAAATCAATATTACAAAATAATCCTAATATCTATGTAACTCATCATATCGGAGCTTCAACAGAACAAGCACAGGATGCTGTTGCACAAGAGACGATTAACATAATTAAGCATTTCGTTCATAGCGGAGTAATTGACCATTGGGTAAACAGAGCAAAACAAATTGATGTGAAATATCAATTAGTTGTCAAACATTATGATAAGCCCGGAGTTCTTGCAAGCGTCTTTGATATTATTAAAGAAGCGAACATCAATATTGAAGAAATTGAAAATATTATTTTCGAAGGTGGAATTGCAGCTTGCTGTACGATGAAACTAAGAAGTGCCGCTTCAGCAGACATGATAAAACGAATACGAGAACTTCCTAATATTATAAGTGTAAGCCACGTCGAATTATAAAATCTTAGAATTGAAGAAAACCTGAATTGAGTAAAATCAGTTCAGGTTTTTTTATGTTCATACGAACTTTAAATCAATCATATTTTTTATGAGACCATAATAAAATGGTAGTTGGAGAAGTGTTTTAATCCCCTCCAGATCTTGATCTTCAAAATTAAAAATCACGTGTTGCAAATTAACCAGAATAAAGTCAAATGAATTTTTGCTGAAGTCTGAAAAAATTTTATCATCAGACTCTGGATGACCATTGATAAAATTATCTCTATGCTTTTCAGTGAAATGCTTTAGAATATCTTCATTTTGAGAAGCTAAAACAAAATTAACATACGGAGCATCAATCAGTTCAATAATTTCCTCTGAGAAGCTAAGCCCTTCGAGAAATAATTCGTCTATGAAGTTATCGTCACCAACAATCAATGCGTGCTCATCCTGAATAGAAAAATCTGGTGTGGCAAGTTTTGGTGTCAGGTCAATATCATATAATTCCTTCAAGAGAATTTTACTTAATATGACTTCATTTGAGGAAACATCACCTTTTAGGTATAGCTTCTCAATGGTATGCTGATTCTCTTTGAAATGTAGATAAGCATTTGATAGTAAGGCATTAAAAGAAATTCCGATTTTGGATGAGATATAAAATTCAGGATGATGTATCAAATCCAAAGTCGGAATTATTCCAAGAGAATTATAATTAGTTAAAAGATTTTTAGATATTACTGCAGAAGGCAGAAAATTCTTACTGAAATCAGATATATCAGAAATTTCACTTAAAAAAAGCTTGGTAAAAACATTCTCTGGCAAATAAAAATCTGGCATCTGATTGTAAAAAAATATTAAGGCTTTTTGCTTTTAATTTTTGCAGCTTTACCAGATAGCTTTCTGAGATAATAAAGCTTAGCTCTTCTGACACTTCCTTCTTTTACGATTTCAATTTTTGCAATCTTTGGGGAATTGTAAGGAAATATTCTTTCAACTCCGACACCACTTGCAATTTTTCTGACAGTAAAAGTTTTATTTAATCCTGCACCTCTGATGCTGATAACATCACCTTCAAAAGGTTGAATTCTTTCTTTTTCACCTTCAATAACTCTGACGTGAACTTTTATTCTGTCACCTACATTAAAATTTGGCAAATCAGTTCTTAACTGATCTTTTTGAATGTTATTTAAATCAATCATTTTTATTTCTCCATATTATTTATTTTTTTCCATCTTTCAGTTAACAAAGCCGACTGCTGCTCCTTCCATTTTTTTATTTCCTTTTCGTTACCCGAGAGCAAAATTTCAGGAACCTTCATTCCACGATATTCTGCAGGTCTTGTGTAATAAGGTGCTTCCAAAATTTCACCATCTTGAAAAGAATCATTGAGTGCTGCTTCTGAATCATTAAGAACACCCGGTATTAGTCTAACAACTGCATCTATGATCATTAAAGCAGGAAGCTCACCACCAGTTAATACAAAATTTCCGATTGAGATTTCATCAGTTGCAAAGTATTCTCTAACTCTGTCATCAATCTCCTTATAATGACCAGCGACAATTATCAGATTCTTCTCAAGAGATAATTCATTCGCATATTTTTGATTGAAGATTTTTCCTTTCGGTGAAGTAAAAATTATTCGAGTATAATTTCTTTCCTGTTTTAATTTTTCAATGCACTCAAAAAATGGTTCCGGTTTGAGAACCATACCGGGACCACCACCGAAGGGTTTATCATCAATCTGTTTATGCTTATTATAAGCATAGTCACGAAGATTATGAATTTTTATCTCAACTTTCTTTTTGTCCTGTGCTCTTTTCAGAATACTTGAATTCAATGGACTTACAAGTAAATCAGGAACAGCAGAAATAACATCAATTCTCATCATATAAAAATTTACTTTCCCTGCTGAGATAAATTACTTTTTTTTCAGGCTTAATACTTTCAAAAAATTTAAGAACAAAAGGAATCATTAATGTTTTATTATTCTTTTGAATGATTTCAAGAACGTAATTCATCGGTACATCTAAAACGTTTTCAACTTTGCCGATATATTTTTTTTTATAATAAACTTCAGAACCAATTAAATCAGAAATAAAATAAGTCCCTTTATCAAGCACAATCTTATTTTTAGGAATTAAAACTTCCTTATTCAGAAAAATCTTTAATTCACGTTCTTCAGAAAAATTTTTAAATTTTATGAAATAACTCCCACTACGCGAAATAACTTCATCAATAAAAATTTTTCTTATGTTACCGAAGAAATCAAAAAAAACATAATCCTGTTTCAATATCTGCTGTACATCTTCATAAAAGATTTTTAACTTCAAAAATCCGTCTTTACGCGAAATTGAAGTTACGACAGCAATAGTAACAAAATCATTCAAGATATTATTCTTGAATTTTCAGGATAGCTCGTTTACCTTCTTTAGCTGCAACAGCAGTCAACAAAGTACGAATTGATTGAGCGGTTTTTCCTTGTTTCCCGATCACTTTGCCAATGTCTTCGGACTTGACTTTCAGAGAAAGAACAAGTTTCTTCTCCTCAACAGCTTTTTCTTCAACAACAACACCATCCGGATGATCAACCAGATGTTTGGCAATGTACTCAACAAATTCTTTCATAGCAGTTGCCTCCTATCATTTATCCGGGTGCTTTAGTAATTATGTACAATACTACTGAAGAATTTTTTCAATAGTAAAACAGAAGCAGCGACCCATACCTCTGCTGTACTTAAGAAAAATTATTATCGGGAAATTAGTTATTTCCTTCAGCTTTTGATTTCTTCTTTTTCTTCTTTGCTTTTGGCTGAGATAACTTAGCTTCTCTAATCTTCTGCCAATTTGCTATTTCAGCTTGTATTCTTTCTTCAGAAAATTTCTTTCTCTCAAGATGTCTTTTCAACAAAATACCGTGCTGACTAAGAATACTTTTAACAGTTAAAGTTGGAATTGCGCCTCTGTTCAACCAAAGATTTATCTTCTCTTCATTTACCTGAGTTAAATGAGGATTAACTAATGGATTATAAAATCCAACAGCTTCGATAAATTTTCCATCTCTTGGAGAACGGGCGTCAGCAACCACAATTTTATAAATTGGCTGCTTTTTCTTTCCCATTCTTCGTAATCTTATTTTAATTGCCAATATTTACCTCCGAATTTATAACGTTTTCAATGAAATTTAAAATTTTTATTCTGTTGATTGAAGAAACCCTTTCTGTTTAGTGTCATCACCATTTTCTGCATTTCAGAAAATTGTTTAATCAATCTGTTTACATCCTGAATAGTTGTACCGCTTCCACGTGCAATTCTTTTTCTTCTGCTGCCATTAAGAATCTTAGGATTAGCTCTTTCTTCTTTTGTCATTGAATTAATAATTGCTTCTACTTTGACTAAAGCCTTTTCATCAATGTTGGCATTTTTTATCTGAGCACCAATTCCGGGTATCATTCCCAAAAGAGAGGAAAGAGAACCCATTTTTTTTATCATTTTTATTTGTTTAAGAAAATCTTCGAAATCAAATTTATTCTTCTTTAATTTCTCTTCCAATCTTTTTGCTTCAAGTTCATCAATGTTTTCTTGAGCTTTTTCAACTAATGAGATTATATCTCCTTTACCTAAAATTCTTGAAGCTAGTCTTTCAGGATAAAAAATATCAATATTTTCTAATTTTTCACCGTTACTAATAAACTTTATTGGTTTACCAACTACTGAACGAACAGATATTGATGCACCACCTCTTGCATCACCATCAAGTTTAGTAAGAACGACTCCATCAAAATTTACTTTTTCATTAAATGCTTTAGCAGAATTCACTGCATCCTGACCAGTCATTGAATCAACAACGAAAAGAGTTTCTGTAGGATTAACAATTTTTTTTATTTCAGCTACTTCATTCATCATTTCTTCATCAACGTGTAATCTTCCCGCAGTATCAAAAATAATAGTATCATAATTATGCTCTTTAGCATAACTTAAAGCATTTTCTGAAATTTTTACTGCATCCTTAATATCGCTTGAAAAAACTTCCACACCAATTTGACCACCCAGTATTTTCAATTGTTGAATAGCTGCTGGTCTATAAATATCTGCGGCAACAAGAAGAACTTTTCTTTTGAAATTTTTTAAACGTAAAGCAAGTTTACCACAAAAAGTAGTTTTACCAGAGCCTTGCAGACCAACTATCATTATTGTGGTTATACCAGTAGGATTGATAGTAATTTCTCTGTGACCGCCACCAAGTAAATCAACTAATTCATCATAAATAATTTTAGTAATTAACTGACCTGGTGAAATTGATGAGAGAACTTCTTTACCAAGAGATTTAATTTTTACTTTTTCAATGAAATCTTTGGCAACAAGATAATTGACGTCAGCATCAAGAAGAATTCTTCTTATTTCTCTTAAAGTATCGGAGATATTATTTTCGGTAAGCCGGCCTTGACCGGTAATTTTTTTGAGAGCCGATTCTAATTTTAGAGATAATTCTTCAAACATATCATCAATTCCTTAAAATACAGAGCAAATATCCTTAACTTGATTTCAGAGCATTCGCACCTGAAACAATTTCGAGGATTTCCTTCGTAATTGAGGCTTGTCTTTCCTTATTATATTTTAGATTTAAAGTTCTGATCAATTCTTTGGCATTAGTGGTAGCATTATCCATTGCTGTCATTCTTGCTGCGAACTCAGCTGCGTTAGATTCCAAAAGAAATCTCCACATCTGTGCTTTAAGATTTTTTGGAACAAGAAAATCAAATATGGATTTTCTATTTGGTTCATAAATGTAATTGGTTTCATTATTCGTAGATTTTTCAGAAGATGTTTTAACGAGTATCGGAAGATATTGTTCAACAACTATTTTTTGCTGAATAATTGATTTAAACTCATTAAAAATAACAACTACTTTATCGAACTCGCCATTTAAAAATCCATTAATCAATCTATCAGAAAGTCTTTGCGCAAATGAATAATCAAGTGAAGAGAAAATACCAACAAAAGAATCCGATACCGGGAAATTTCTCTTTGAAAAATAATCTTTACCTTTTTTCCCGACACAAAATAAAGAATAGGAGAGTTTCTCTGGAATTATTTCTTCTTCGATGAATCTGTTTGCTTCACGAATTATATTAGTATTAAAAGCACCACAAAGACCTCTATCTGCAGTAACAACAATTATTGCAACACTTTTAACTTGTCTTTGAAAAAACAAAGGATTGGAATTGATATCATCATCACTAATCAAATCAGAAAGCAGATTTTGAATTTTTCTTGCATACGGTCTTGCATTGATGATAGCATCCTGAGAACGACGCAACTTTGCCGCAGCAACCATTTTCATTGCTTTAGTAATTTGCTGAGTGCTTTTAACTCCTTTTATTCTTTGTTTTATGTCTCTAAGTGTTGCCATTCTAAATTTTATGATTTTTTAAACATAGACAGAAACTCTTCAGCAGCTTTTTTAATCAATTCAATTGTTTCTGAACTTAAATCTTTTTCCTTTTTTATAATTTGGAATATTTGATTGTACTTCATCTCTATGAATTCTAAAATTTCTTTTTCAAATCTTTTCACATCATAAACTGCAATTGAATCAAGATATCCATTAGTTCCTAAAAATATGCTGACAACTTGTTTTTCAACAGGGATAGGTGAATACTGACCTTGTTTCAATAGTTCAACTAAACGAGCACCTTTAGCAAGAGTTCTCTGAGTTGCTTTATCTAAATCAGAACCAAACTTAGCGAAAGCTTCCAATTCACGATATTGTGCAAGATCAAGTTTCAATGAGCCTGCAACTTTTTTCATTGCTTTGATTTGTGCGTTACCACCAACACGGGAAACTGATATACCTACGTTAATAGCTGGTCTTACACCTGCGTTAAATAAATTCGATTCAAGATAAATCTGACCATCAGTAATTGATATAACGTTAGTAGGTATGTAAGCGGAAACGTCTCCTTGTTGAGTCTCAATAACAGGTAATGCTGTTAAACTTCCTCCACCCAAATCCTCACTTAATTTTGATGCTCTCTCAAGTAATCTTGAATGTAAATAAAAAACATCACCAGGATAAGCTTCACGACCAGGAGGTCTGCGCAATAATAATGAAAGTTCTCTGTAAGCTTGCGCTTGTTTTGATAAATCATCATAAATACAAAGTGCGTGTCTACCTGAATCTCTGAAATATTCGCCCAGCGTAGCACCTGCATATGGAGCAATAAATTGAAGAGGAGCCGGATCTGAAGCAGATGCAGAAATTATTGTTGTGTAAGGCATTGCACCATATTCTTCTAATTTGGCGACTACCTGAGCAACTGTAGATTCTTTTTGACCGATTGCAACATAAACACAATATACCGGTTTAATCCCTAAAGCCTTAGCTTCTTCAGTATGAGTATATTTCTGATTAATGATTGTATCAATTGCAACAGCAGTTTTACCGGTTTGTCTATCACCAATTATCAACTCTCTTTGTCCACGTCCGATTGGAATCATAGCATCTATAGCAGCGATACCAGTTTGAAGTGGCTCTTTAACTGGTTGTCGTTGAATAACTCCTAATGCTTTTCTTTCAATTGGCAAAAACTGATCTGTTTTAATCGGACCTTTTCCGTCAATAGGAACTCCCAAAGGAGTTATAACTCTTCCCAACATATTATCGCCAACAGGAAGAGAAGCAACTCTGTTTGTTCTTTTTACAACATCACCCTCTTTAATAAGAGTAGAATCACCAAATAACACACAACCGACACTATCCTCCTCGAGATTGAGTACCATTCCAAAAACGTCGTTAGGAAATTCAACAAGTTCACTCGCCATTACTTTCGAAAGTCCATAAACGCGAGCTATTCCATCACCAACCTGCAGAACGGTTCCGACATCGTAAATATCAACTTCACTTTCGAATCCGGATAATTGACGACGTAATATTTCAGTTATTTCATCTGGTCTAACTTCAGGCATAATTATTTCCTTCTTAAAAAATTAGTTAAGTGATAGACTTCCACTAATTAAATTTTGTTTTAACTTTTCTAATTGATGTTTAATTGAAGCATCATAAACAGTGTCTCTATACTTTACTAAAAATCCACCGATGAGATTATCTTCCTGACTAAACACAGCTTCAATTTTTTTGTTAAATATTGATTCGAATTTTTTCAAAAGAATTTCTTTCAAATCTTCTGACAAAGGGAAAGCAGATTTAATATCTAATCTAACTATTCCTAAATAATCATCTTTTAACTCGATGAATTTTTCGAAAATCTGAATTAAAATATCCTCTCGCTTTTTATCTACAACAAATTCTAAAAACTTTAAAGTGTGAGCAGATGTGTTATCAGCAAAAATTTCTCTAAGGATCGATTTTTTCAGCTCAGTTTTAATTATAGGGCTTGCAAGAAATCTTTGAAGTTCATCGCTCGAATTAATTACATTAAGAATAAAGTTTACATCATTTGTAATTTCATCTAAAATTCCTTTTTCAATCGCATTTGCAAGGAACGAATCAGCGTATCTATTTGCTACTTTTGAAATACTCATACTTAGTTTTTAGATATTTCTTTAATGTAATTCTGTACGAGATTTTTATTTTTTTCTGAATCCAAATTTTCTCTTAAAATTTTTGAAGCGGCATCAACTGCAATCTGAGCAATCTGTATCTTTAACTCATCAAGAGCTGCTATTTTTTTTCTTTCAATCTCTAATGAAGCATCATCTAATAACTTCTTAGCTTGAGATTTACTTTCACTGAGAATTTGCTGTTTCAAATTTTCAGCATATAAACGGCTCTGTTCGATAATCTTTTTAGATTCCTCTTCAGCTTTAGCAAGATTAGCTTCATTTTGCGAGAGAATCTTCTTGGCTTCTTCTTTTGCTTTTTCTGCTTGTTCAAGTGATTCTTTAATTGCTAATTCTCTTTGCTTTAATGCAGTGAGAATTGGTTTCCAAGCAAATTTTCTTAATAAGAAAAGAAGTAGTAAGAAAGTAAGTGTTGTCCAGAAAGCTAAGCCTTGGTCAACAGAAAGCAATCCTCCACCCCCACCACCTGCTGCAAGGACAGAAATCAAAGCAAAATAAATTTCTGCAATCATAATTTAGAATTAAGATTTATTTACTTGCAAGAATAAAACAGATTACCAATGAGAACAAAGAGATTCCCTCGATCAAAGCTGCAGCAATAATCATAGAAGTTCTTATTGCTCCTGCTGCTTCTGGTTGACGACCACTTGCTTCCATTGCTGATGCAGCTAATTTACCAATTCCAAAAGCACCGCCGAGAATTGTTAAACCTGCACCCAAACCTGCTGCTAAATATGCATAATCCATTAAATACCTCCTTAAATTATTATTTATTTTATTAATGATCTTGATGAACTGCCATCCCAATAAACAAAGAAGAAAGCATTGTAAAAATGTAAGCTTGTAATAAAGCTACCAACACTTCCAAACCATAAATAAATAAAGCCATACCAACAGAAACTGGTGAAATTAAATAACTTTTCATCACAAAAATCAAACTTATGAGAGCATAAATCACTATATGACCAGCCGTCATATTTGCAAAAAGACGTATCGCCAAAGCAAACGGTTTTGTAAATAATCCTAATAACTCAACTACAGCCATTATTGGTAATAAAAATATTGGTACTCCGTGAGGCACTAGCCCTTTGAAGTAACCAATCAATCCATTGTTTTTAATCCCTCCGAATTGAATAACCAAAAACGAAAGAGTTGCCAAAGTAGCAGTAACTGCAATATTACTTGTGAATGTAGCTGAAAAAGGAATCAAACCCAAAAAGTTTCCAAAAAGTATAAAGAAAAACGCCGTTAATAAATAAGGCAGAAATGTTTCATATCCTTTGCCAATAGTTGGTTTAGCAATTTCGTCTCTCACAAATAGAATAAAAACTTCCCAGAAATTACTGCTGCCTTTCGGAGCAAGAGATTTTTTATATGATTTTGCTACTGATGTAAAAATGATAAACATCAACAATGCAGCTAACCACATAAAAATTACGTGTCTTGTTATAGATATATCTATTCCAAATAGCTCAATCTGTGGCAAATAAACCTTAAAAAACGGACTAAAATCCAGATAATTTCCATCCATTACATGATGTAAAATCCAACCACTGTCATTTTCAGAATGACTCGTGTGAATTGTATCCACTACTACCTGATTAACAGCTAAAGAATCCATTATTCCTTTATTTTTTCAACATTTTTAAGGTTTTTTAGGTATAAAATTTCAACCACTAAGTAATAAAAATATAATATAAAGGTTGTAAAAATAAAATAATCAGTCCTAACATCCAAAAAAGACAGTACGCCTATTATCATAAAAAATACGATGAAAAAGCGGATAATTATCGCCCCAAATACAATTAAAAGAAACGATTTATCCTTCTTGTTTATTCCGTAATTTATTGAGAAATAACCGATCAAAAAGTTTGTGAAAGCAATAATGATGGAGTAAACAAAAGAGGAGAAGCTTCTTAAATTTATAAAATTAAGAAAAAGAAGAATTAGAAATATTAGAAAGATTAAAAAAATAAAGTAAAATGCGGAAAATTTAATGAAAACTTTATTACTCATTATCAATACGTCTTTTCCTTTTTTCCAGAAAACTCAAAGTTCGTATAAGATTGTACATTCCGGATGCTACTCCTACAACTGCAAAAATTATTGTAAATAAGTAGTTTTTCTCAAATTTCTGATCGAGCCATTGCCCTAAAATTACCATTAAAATGATAGTTGCTGCAAGTTGAACCCCAATCCCAAGGTAAGGTCCAACTTCTTTGAAGGTTTGGTTCAAATCATTTAAGGGACTTTTATCACCATTCATTTAGTTGAATCTTTGAACAAATTTTCATTAGAATTTGTCATTGAACTTTTCCCATCAAATATTGCCCCGGATTCTATTACAAGAATTCTTGTTATCAAATCCCCATTAAGAATCGATTTTGATTCAAGAGTAATTTTCTCTTTTGCAGTTGCCGTACCGTCGACTTTCCCGCCGATATTAATATTCTGTCCATTAATATTTCCCTGAACATATCCGCTTTCGCCTATTGTAATGTTTCCTTGTGCAGTGATATCGCCTTTAATGTTTCCATCTATTCTTATGTTGCCTTTGCTAGAAATTTTTCCTTCGATAGAAACACCATTGCTAATAATTGTAACATCGTCCATAATTATTCCATTAGTTTTTGATTTCAAATTATTCCTCCTAAAAATTTAAAAGATAATTTTCAGGGTTAACCGGTTTACCATTTCGCCATATCTCAAAATGCAGATGACTACCATGTGATTTCATTCCTGTGTTTCCAACCAATGCTATAAGTTCACCTTGCTTTACCGACTCTCCTATTTTTTTAACTAATACTGAGCAATGCTTATATTTTGTAACAAAATCTGATTGGTGAACGATAATAATTTCATTTCCATATTCAGGAGTGAAACCAGCAAAACTAATGTATCCATTTGCAGATGCAAAAATAGGAGTATTTTCTTTAGCACTGAAATCAACTCCGAAGTGACCTTGTGCAGGATTAAATTTATTCGACAGAATACCTTCAACGGGTTTTCGGAAAATGGGTTCATTCTGCAATCTGACCAAAAACTTATCTATAAATTCACGAATTACCGAATAAATATTTCCTTGAATTTTTTTCTTTAGGGAATCTTTTGTGTTTGATTTTTGATTTATACTATCCTGCTTATTAAAGATATTTCTCAGTTTATTGTTACTGACCTGAAGTTTTTCAACTTCCTTTGCTAAAAAAATTATTTTTTCATTCAACTTTTTAATTTCATCGTCTCTTTCAGAATGGTAATAAGATTCAGGAAGAAAGACTGAATTCAACTTTAGAAAATTTATTGCATAAAAAACTACTAATGATATGATAATACTATAAATCAACACAAAAGCAATGATTTTGAAAGAAGATATTTTATAACTTTTTGTAGAGATGTACGGTTCTGTAGGGACAAGAACTACATTAAAATGACTGATTTTTCTTAAAAAATTTTTTATGTAAGATTTACTCATCTCGATTCTCAAAAATTCTTAAAATTTCTTTAAACTTTATTTTTCCTTCACGAATCAGTACTGGCTTTTCTGAACTTAAATCAATAAGAGTTGAGGCAACAAAGTAAGATTTTTTTTCTGAATAAAATACTGCATCAACTTCTTGCCCGAATTCTTGCATAATCATGTCGGGACTATTGAGTGGCTCTTGACCTAAATGGTTTACGCTGGTTGAGATTAAAGGCATTTTGATATTCTCGAGCAATTTCAGACAGAATTTGTTATTGGGAATTCTAAAAGCCATTGTATCTGATTTATAAATTTTTCTCGTCTGAGAATTAACTTTCAATATTACTGAAACCGGATTTGGCCATATCTTCAAAAAGAAATCATAGTGCTCTTCATTTTTTATTTCCACATATTTCATTAGCACTTCAATATTTGCAACTAAATGAATATATCTCTTCCACTCTTCTCTTTTTTTTATTTCAGAAATTTTTTTAAGAACATTTTCATTAAACGGATTGCCACCAAATCCATAAATAGTATCAGTCGGATAAATAAAAACTCCACCATTGAAGAATAATTTAGCTGCTTCTTGTACCGAATGATTAAGATTTTCGTCTATATTAATTTTTTCAAGAATATTTTTCACGTCTATTCAAGATCTCCAGTGCTTTTGCGATGATTAGTTCTTCATCAAGATCATTTCCACACTTAAAGTGATCTAAAGGACACTCCTGATGTCCGTGAATGCCACAAGGTTTACAACTAAGTCCATTCAAACTAATATGTTCACTAAATTCATTGTAAGGATAAAAACCAAAATCAGGCACAGTCGAGCAGTAAATTGTAAGAACTGGAATACTAGCACACATTCCCATATGAGTTGGAGCACTATCATTTGAAATTAACAAATCACAATTCGACATTAACTCAACTGTTTCAATAAAAGAAAAATCACCTGCAAAATTTACAATATTTTCCTTTTTATTTTTTATTGATTCGCAAAGTTCTCTATCAGAATTTGAACCTATTAAAAATATTTGGAAATTTAAATCGTCCAAGATTTTTACAATTTTTGAATATTTCTCTGAAGGATATCTTTTTGTAGTCCAGATGCTTCCAGGAGCAATGACTATTTTTTTCTTACCCTGGAAATCTCTTAAAATTTCTTCAATTTTAGTTTTTACTTTTTGGTCTATTTTAACTTTCGGCAACACTCTCCAATTTTCAATTTCATCAGGAAAAGAAACCAAACTAACATTTCTCTGAACTTCGTGATGATGCTGATTATATTCTACCAAATTTTTATAAACAAAACTGAAAGAGGAATTTGAGAAACCAAATGTTTCCATCACCTCACTTAGTAGAACTAAAATTGAGGTTCTAAATGATCTATGAGCTGAGTAAATTCTATCAAAATTTTTATTCCTGATTACTTTTGCAAATTTTAACAAAGCAAAAAATGATTTATGAATATTCCTTTTATCAAAAACAATTGTCTCATCAACAAAAGGGCTGTTTGCAAAAACCTCCCGAGTGATAGGCATACACAAAACACTTAAAAAAGAATTGGGAAATTTTAACTTCAAAACTTCCACAGCAGGTAAACTTAAAATAGCATCCCCTAAAAATGCAGTCTGAATAAATAATATTTTATTTGGAGTTTCTAATGTTTCCATCTTTTGTGCATCCATAGCCATTGCTCAGGGTATTTTCTAATTATCTCCTCGAGATATTTAATCATTCTTTCAGAAATAACCTTAACCTTTTCATCAAAATCTTCCGGTAGATTGCTCTGATCAATCTCAACAACTTCTGCAAAATAAGAATAGTCTGGTTTTCTTATAGGAATTCCGAATAAAATTGGAGCACCTGTCTTTAATGATAAAACTGCAGGACCAGTAAAAACAGAAGTTCTTTTTCCAAAAAAGTCGAGCTTCAGTCCATCTTCAGGACCACGTTGGTCAGCCACAATAGCTAAAATTTGACCACTCTTTAGTATTGAATATGCACTTCTTATTGAAACCCCTAAAGGAATGACTTTATTAATCCATTTTGTTCTTGCTCTGTTCATCCAATCATTTACAAAACCATTTCTCTGATTTTTAACAACTATATTAAATGGGATATCAATTTGTAAGGACACAGAAGCAGCTATATATTCCCAATTACCAAAATGAGCGGATAGAACAATTACACCATTCCCTTCATTGAATTTTCTCGTAATAATTTCAGAGTTAAATAAATCAATCAATGATTTTACCTTTTCTCTACTTAAATATGGAAGTATTAATATCTCAACCATTGAGATACAAAAACTATGATAAGAACTAAAGGCAATTTTCTTTTTTTCTTCAAAAGATTTTTCTGGAAAAGCAATATTAAGATTTTCAAAAACAGTTTTTTTTCGAATTGGGATGATGTAATAGAATATTAGAGCTAATAGATAGGCAAATTTTCTTGATAAATTAAAACCCATTATTCTGAGCAATAAACTCAGACTAATAAATAGTAGATATTCAATTCGGTCTTTCAATATTTATATCTGCTTCTTTAAAAAATATTAAGAGATTAATCTCTTATTTTGCTATTATAATTCTCCTTTCCCAATTATCATCTCTAAGCTCACCACGTTTAGTGGAATGAACTAAAGTATATTCTGAAAAACCTGTTAAATCAGCGAAGATAAAAAATACTCCTCCCTCAATTTCATTATAATGCCATATTTCATAAGGTCGGCTTTCAATTTGATTTGGGTATCTCTCAATTTCTGAAGGCTCTCCGTAAATAATATAAATTCTTCCTCGATCAGTTTTCCAGCCTTGTTTTTGCATAGAATTATATCGCTGATTTGACAATTCAATTCTTTTCAAATATTCATAGAAATATTCATTCTCGGGAGTTGAAGGTGAATTATCGCGGGCATTCCAGAAATCAAATAAAAACTCTTTTTTGCTTTCTTCTCCTTTCAGTTTATTAAATTTATCAATTTCAGCAGAAGAGGCAATATATTTTGATTTTGTAAAAATATCATCAAGCTCTTCTTCGCTCATCGCTCCGAAAATTGAACTTAAAACTGGTTTTAATGTTTTAAATGAAGTATCTGTATCAACGATGTTTGGATTATAAACGAAAAATTTTTTTGTAGAACTAACTCCGGTATTATTTATCGTGTCAATAATAGAAACTATCAGAGTATAAGTATCTGTTGGAAGCTTAGCTAAAACGAATGAACCAACTTCAACGCGAGTATCTGTTTTTCTGGAAAGTATTTTATCTTTTCTGGAAACTATCTTTCCACGACTGTTCAAAATTATCTCATTCAGTTTGAAGTTCTCAGTCAAATATGATTTGTCTTTGAGATTATATATTTCAGCATAAAAAAACAACACTGGTTGATTTTCACCGAAGACAAGATTTGGAATTGGAATGATTTCGAAACTATTTTTATAAAAAATTGAATTGACATTTTCGCTTCCCTGAATCATTTTAGAAGCAATTTGAATATCACTGATAGATAAATCTTCTTTTCTAAAAGGTTTAACTCTTAAAAATTCGTCAATAGTTTTTCTGTTTAATGGAGAGTTGAAGTCACTTCCTTCGAGAGAGCATTTATAAACACCTTCAGGAATAATAAAACTGATAACTCCAACTAAACTTTGAGAACCTTCTGAATGAATATTAAGTTCGTGTTGAACAACCCATTTGTTGTTAACTATTGTATCATTGCTGGCTGAATCTAAAATTGTAATTTTTAAGAAAGCTTCGACGAAAGACTTTTCTTCTTTCTTGACCGGAAGCAGTTTTGATTGCTCAAATACGTAATAAAACTCAACAAAGTTTGATGAAGAATCGTAGCCGAACTGAGCATAATCAAAATCAAAACCGATATCCTGAGAAGAAATAAATCTTGTAATAAAAAGAAAAAATATTAGATAAATATTTTTCATAAGTTCCAAACCTTTCCTTTAAAAAAAATAAGGCGTTCAACTTTTTCAATTGAACGCCTAAAAAATACACTTTATCAGAAATTATTCAATGCCAAGTTTAAGTGTGATAATATGATTTGCTGTTGGGAATTCTTTAACTTCTCTGAAAGCATAATCAAGAGTAAGATTGATTCCATCAGCCATTTGATAATTTACTCCAGCACCAGCTGTTAAACCAAATGTATTTTGATTTGTGTTTTCAAGTAACAAATCATATCCTCCTCTTAGGAAGAACATATTACTAAAACCATATTCAAGTCCTAGTTTTAATTGATCTTCCAGAGCATTATTATTTCTGAAGGTCGAAGCCACCTGAAGCATATTTTGCTCATTCAAATCAAATTTATAACCAAGGGCTAATTCAAAATAACTTGGAATCTGGAAAGTTTCAGTAACTATTTGGTACATTCCTGAACGTGAACCGGGGAGAGTATTTGGAATCGGTGCTCTCTGCTGTAATTCAGGACCACCATATTGCATATTAGTTCCAATGTTTTTTACTGCAGCACCTAAGCTCAAATTGCCAGAGAATTTATATTGAACACCAAAATCAATAGCAAAACCTACTGCACTAACATCCATAATTGATTCGCTAATAACTTTGGCATTAGCACCAATACTTACTCTATCGGTAATAACTTTGGAATAAGTTATTCCTGCTGTTAAAAAGCTTGGTGAATATATATCGCCAGTTCCATCCGGTGCTTCAAATGTTGTTACGGGAATGTTGCCGAAATCAAAAGACTTTATACTGAATGCAAATGAACCTAAATCACCAAGGTTAGTTCCAACAGCAAAATAGGATACATTAATATCAGCGAAGTAGCTCATATAACTAAACATTGCTTCACTGCCCTGTTGATGAGCAAAGCCAGCAGGGTTGTAATAAATAGCTTCTAACCCTGTTACACTTGATAAAAATGATTCTCCCATTGCAATGCCACGAGCCCCAACTGGAATCAGTAATTGATCAGCTCCAGTGGTTCCCTTTCTGGATTTATCGCCTGCAAAGTTTACTGCTATGCAAGCAGATAGTACTAATAAAACTAACAATTTTTTCATTTTCTATTTTCTCCTCAAGTATTTTCAAAATTTTAAGGCAGCGGTCTTTAACTGACCGCTGCAAGTTTTCAACTTAGTATCTTTCTATTTGTTTTTGAGGCATAATTATCGAGAATTTCAGAATCTTTTCACCAAATTTGGGCGATTCTACTATAGCTATATATAAACCGGAAGCTACTCTTAATCCATCTTCGTTCTTCAAATTCCATCTTAAAAATGTTGACTTAGGTGAAGATTTATCCGAAGTCGTTAATGTTCTAACCCTAGTACCAGACAGAGTGAATATTTTAATCGTAACTTCTTCAGGTAAGTTGGAGAAAGTTACAAAAGGTTCATCCGGTGGTGTATTTGCAAAGCTTGTTGCAGGGTTAAATCCAAATAATGGATTTGGAAATACATTAACTTTATTAAAAAGTGCTCTTTGATCATCTTCACTTAGCAATCCTTTATTAGTAGTTTTGAAAGTGAACTTATCTCCTGAAGTGTAAGGATAAGTGATCATCGGAACACGCAGAACATCACCATTTGTGAAAAAGCTTGTAGCGCTTCGTTTCTTTAAACTTACAGCATATAATGTATTAAACAAAGGTGAAAGTGCGATAGCTTTTTGTTCAACTGTTGCAGAAGCATCATTAGTTGCATAACCTCTGACTATATCAGCTGGTACAGTTGATGCTCCACCAGTATAAACTATATTTCCACCGTTTGGATCGTAAGGTGCATCAAGAATTAGTATAATTTCATTACCTATTGGTGATGTAACTGTCCCCGGATCCCAGACACCATCAGGTGTACCACCCATATTTCCAGCTATTTCTACAAACGCCACTGCTAATTGTTTCTCTTCTTTATATCTGTCATCTTTAACCCAAGCAGTAAATGGTACATCAACAAAACCTTCTCCAAACCTCTTTAATCCGGTGTTAGTGGTTTCTGCAGCTGTTACATATGAAGCATATACAAATGAGCCTCTTTTTTGAATAGGATTACCTCCTTTGAAACCATTTAGATATCTGTAAGCTTTGCCATTGGTACCAAAACGTAACTCAATTGTTCTTAATTTATTTGCACGAGTGTAATTAGAAGCTATATTCGAAGTTTGGTTAATTTGGATCTTACTACTTTGTGGTATATCCTGACCAACATAAAAGATACCAGTGCCTGAATCAGATCTAAAAGTAGTGTACCATCTGTTTGCTGATGGAGTATAGGTAATTTGAGATCCAGAACCTATTCTTGTTTCAACAGGTTTAACTTTTATTATAAAACCTTCGGTAACAGTTCCAGCATATTTACTAGTATCAAAGTCATACACTTTTGATGAATCAATTAAAACAGCATTTGTTCGGTTATTCTTTAATCTCCAGAAAGGAGCATAAAGAGTTGCCGGAGCTTGATTTTTATCCTCAAAGAATTCAACTGTGTACTGGTCACCGGTCAATTCATCATTATTAACAATTAAAGGTTTAACAGCACCGCTGGAAGCACCCGTTTTTTCTGGTTCAATTCCGTAGTAAGCAGGTGCGTATTGGTCTTCACCAAAAACGACATCAATTCTTTGAGTTTCAAACTCTTCAATTGCTCCTCCTCCTGGATCATAGTAATCACCAGATGTTCCGAAAGGAGCGCCCGAATTATGTACAATCGCTTTATGATTTAAGTAGTAATGAGTAATTGTGAAATAATATTCTTGACCTTTAATAAGTGGTGCTCCATCGAAAGGATTTTTATTAATTCTAACACGAATTCTACCAGTATTTGGGTTGCCGTAAATAACAGGGTTTAATTTATTAGTAGAATCAACTTCCTTGATAACAAGATTCCTGCCACCATTGCCAGATATCTGATAAACATTCTTAATAAAGTTATCTACCTGATATTCTGCAATAACAGCACTATTTTGGATTCCCTGAATACTTGGTTCTTTCGATCTTGTTCTAAATGCTGTAACATAAAAACCTTGAAGTCTTCTTTCAATATCCAAAACTGTATCGCGTGCAACATAATTTATCTGTTCAGCAGTTTTGAACTCTAAATCTATAAAGTCAATTCCATTCTTTACATTATACTTCACCTGAGGTGGGGCAGGTGGTGAAGGGAAGTTATTATCAAATACTAATTGCGCAACTATATCATATTGTTTTGCTACTGTAATACTATTTAGTGCGTTTGTTCCTCTACCTACGACATAAGCTACAACAATATCAACGGGTTTATCTTTAACTAGTTTAAAGGGACCAGTATTAGACATTTGTCTCTGATCTGTTGGTGCAATATTTATCCAACCAACGTCTGTTACAGGATCTCCACTGTATGAATAACGTGGATCAACAAGAGCACAGTTAATACCACCTCTTACAGTACCAAAAGTCCAACTACAAGGATCAAGAGCAGCCCCTACTCTGTTCTTTCCTAACATATAATTTCTAGCTTCAAACTGAGTACTTGGGTCACCGTGAGTTGGATGGCTTTGCATGTAATGAACAAAAGAAGAAAGTCCTTCATTCTTTGCGCCAGGGAATTTTGCTATTCCTCTAACCTGCCCTTGAACATTGTAAGCAGTATCAAGTGGAGTGTCACCTGCATCAAAAATACCATTTCCATTATTATCAACAAAAGTTTCACCTGGTATATATGCTATTGGACCCTGGAAAAAATCAATTAAGAAACAAGGGGGAGTTTGTCCCCATTCATTATCATCGCCATCATTATAAACGTAACCTGCATTTAGAGTAGTATCGCATCCTACAAGATCATCAAGATAAGCATCATTTATGTTACCTAAATCAGGATCAGCCCAAGTTCCAAAATATACATCATCAAGGGTATCGGCAACACTACCAGTATTTAAGATACTGTATCTGATAAATATCATATTTCCGACAACACCTTTTGAAGCAAACGCAAATACACTTTGTCGAATTTCTATACCTTGTGGGTCAACATCATTAAATCTTCTTAAAGCGGGTGATCTTGAATCTTTATAAACACACCAAACAGTAGCATCACCTATCAAATCTGGTCGATCTTCAGTAGGATCCCATTTTCCATTTCCGTTGAGATCAACTGGGTTGTATTTCCCGTCACCATCACCATCATAAAAATACGCTCCTAAATCAACAGCCGATTTCCAAAATTCCCACTGTTCATTAAAATCACCTTTCATTTGTTCAAGAACGTAAATCTGATTTCTTGGATCATTAGTGCCAAATTTATAAGTGCCTGGCTCATAATCTGTTATCCTTGAAGCAGATGCAACTCCATTTGCCCAAGGAATACCTCTTGTCTTGCCACTTAGGAAAAAACCGCCGGAATAAAGAAATTCTTTTCCATCTAATCTTCCGCCAGAACTTCCTCCAATACTAACATCACCAAGCACTCCAATTCTGTTTAATGGGATGTTAAGATTATTTATAAATAATCTGTAAGAATCTCTTGCAGGGACATTTCCTTTGTAGGTCGTGTTTTTTCCACCTTCTCCGCTTCTGAAAGCCAAAGAAACAACGGCAATCAAAAACAGAGTAATTATGTAAGTTCTATTTTTCATATTTTTTTTCATTTTTTCCTCGTGTTTAATCCAAACTATTAAAAGGAAATATTTGAGAAATTAACTTTTAAACCCAATTTGATTAATCTTGGAATACCAAAATTAAAAGGATTTAATTCAAGGGATTTATAATCATATTCAAACAGTTGTGGATAACGTTGATCCTCTTTAATCCTCCTAGCCTGAGATGTATTTAACCATCCCGTTGTATATGGACTACCTGTTGAACGATAAACTTCAACCGGATTATCAGCATCAAATAAGTTCTCAATTAAGACATATGGAGTAATTACCAGATTACCTAAAGGAATACCTTTTTCAATCTTTAAGTCCACTCTAAAATTACCTGGTCCATAAGCTGAGTTAACATAACCTTTTGTTTCACCCCAGTTTGAGGAGCCTTCAAGAAGATTTTGTTCTTGAAGCGGAGTGTATGGTCTACCACTGTTGAAAGAAACCAGGATATTTGCATTTGTCATTTCTAATAAACCAAGGTCATTTTTTGGAACACTGATGTCTAAATTAATTGTTCCCGTATGCCTTTGATCAAAATCCAAAGGAGCAATAACTTTTGGAATTCTATCAGGACCAGTATTTCTGAATGCAGCTATAAAGTTAGAAGAAGTTGATGAGCCAGTTCCTTCAGCAATTGAATATGTATAATTCAATGCCATTGAGAAATAGCTGATTCTAGCAACATCCAATGAGAAAGCTAATCCTTTGATTGTGCCAAAGTCAGTGTTTGTCGGAGAGTAATATTCTAATACTTCACCACCCTCTATTCTTTGGAAAAATATCAATTGCTGATTTATTAGTCCCCTAGTATTTTTATAGAAAGCAGTGATGTTTAAGGCTGCTACATCACCCAATATTTGTCGGAATCCAACTTCATATTGAGTAGTTTCTTCACTATTTACATATCCATTTAAGAAAGTAAAAGAAGCATCTCTTATAATATCGTTATAATCAATTTTACTGGAGTATAATTGATTTAAACTTGGTTGCTGAATGAATTTCCCATACTGAGCATGGAAAACTGTAGTAGCTGTAACAGGGAATCCCAAACCAATTCTGGGGGAAATTTTTAATTCTGGTTTCTTAACTATAAAATCTGCAGCATCAAATTTACTCGGGTCACCTGCAGCATATGGTAATTTAGGATTTTTCAAAATATCTGTCTTAGTATCAAAATAATCCATCCTTAATCCAAGATTAAGAACTATATCTTCCAATTCGAATCTATCCTGAATGTAAGCATAAGCTAATAATGGTTTTTTAGGTGCAAATTCTGTATCATCAGCATTATCAGCATTGGTTTCTGTTTTACCAGTTATGTCATATCCAAACACTGTGGGCTGTAATCTTGAATATTTTTCTTTAGCAGGAAGATTTCTGATATTGTTGGCTGAAAGTCCTACCGGAGCAATAGCAAAATATCTTAATGTGTGCGTATTCAAGCCTCCACCAACTTCCAAAAGATGGTTAGAAATTTGAGCAGTAAAATCAACATCAAAATTGAAAGTTTCGGATTTGTATTTTGAGTAAGAATTAACAACCCTTCCTTTACGCCAAAAGATTCCAATCGAATCCTGAAGTAATCTTTGACCATTGCCAGGAAGAGTCACACCAATTTTAGCATTTGAAATACTATCACCATATGCTTCAAGATTTCTAAACCATATTCCATCTCCTGACTCATTGGTATATAATTTATATCCTGCATTAAAATTCCAGAAAGATGAACTAGAAAGATTATTTGAAAGTCTCATTGTATATGAATAATTACCGGATTCGTTCCGAGTATTGTGTTCAGGATTATTCTTAATATATGTACCTATAACTCCTCTTGAATTCCTAGTATTTATATTTGTCCCTAATCTCAAAGACCAATTTTCAATACTGAAGTTTGTTCTACCAGTTATTCTGTAAACACCAGCATCATTTTCAGGAATAAAGTCATAAGACTTACCAATTGATGGGAAGCTATAATTTACAGCTTTAGGATCAGCATCTTTGAACCAACCTCTTTCTACAGAAACAAAGAATGTTTGTTTAGGATAACCTGGTATAATAGGACCACTTATAGATCCGGTATAAAGATTATATCCATAATTATCAGTAAAAGAAGATGTCAACACATCAGCAAAAACTGAATAAGTGGGTGCACCTGTTTTAGTAGTAACATTGATAATTCCAGATTGTGCCTGACCGTATTTAGCCTCGTAACCACCTATTTCAAAAGCGATTTGCTCAATAGCCGCATTACTTACCTGAGAAGTATTATTACCGAAAAAAACGTCATTTTGAGGAACACCATCAACAATGTAAAGAACTTCACCACCTCTACCGCCACGAACATTTATAGTTGCATTACCTTCTGAACCTCCGCTACCTTCCTGCATAACTACACCTGCCTGCAAGGATGCAATTCTTTCAACTCCTTTGACAGGAAGCCTTGCTATTTCTTCAGAATCAATGACTTTTTTAGTATTTGTTGCTTTTTCTTCGAAGAACTTTTTATCTTGAACAACGATTTCAGGAAGTGTAAAATCGGTGCTCAAATCAACATTTAGCTCGTAAGTTACACCACCAACAACTCTTACATTCTGAACTGTTTTAGGAGCGTAACCAACATAACTAAACCGGAGGTCGTATGTGCCGGGTGGAACGTTCAAAATAAAGTATTCGCCTTCGACATTAGAGGCAGCACCCCAATCGGTGTTAAGAATTACGATATTAGCCCCAACAAGAGGTTCTTTTGTGGCTGCATCAATAATCTTACCGCTAATTTTGCCCACACCCGTTTGAGCAAAATTAATTGAGGTAATAAGGAGTAAACCGAATAAAACGGTATAAATTCGTTTCATCTCATCTCCACCATATATTGTTTAATAAAAGTTTACTAAAATTTCTAAGAAACAAAAAGCGGATGGTTGAATTCAGTTGCCGGAATCCTTTCCATCCGCTTCGAAAATTAAAAGAACCTATTTAATAAATTTCTCACTTATTTCAGAATTACTTCATTAACATCATTTTCTTCGATGCTGTAAAGTTTCCGGCAGTAATGGTATAAACATACATTCCGGAAGCTAAATTCGATGCATCGAAATTAACATCATAAGAACCAGCATCTTTTACTTCGTTAACTAATGTAGCAACTTCTTTTCCAAGCATATCAAATACTTTGATAGAGACATTTGTTCTCTCAGCAACAGAGTATGTAATTTTTGTGCTTGGGTTGAAAGGATTAGGATAATTCTGACCAAGTTCAAAACTGTTTACTACTGGTGTATTATCTGCTGAAACAACGTCAATATCAAAAGTAGTATAAACAATTGGATTATCGGTCAATACGTTATCAAAAGGACCGACACCAGTTGTTAAGTCAGCTAAGTAAACGATATGTGCACGATATTTAGTTGCATTTACTTTTTCTAAATGTTGAGCTACAGTACCATAAGTTTCAGAGACAGTATTACTCATTCCGGGGAATTTACCACCATAAACCCACGTATTTCCGCCATTAGTTGAATATGCATGATATAAGTCTCTCCAATAATACATAACAGGAGTAGCAGCACCATTTGAAGCTGTGTCTAAACCACCTGCAGCATTTAACTGAGGACCAGTCCAAATTACAAATACTACTGAACCATCATCACTAGTTGCAACTGATGGATATGACTGACCAATTGCATTTGTAGGATAGTAGTTTACAATTGCTCTGATTGTATCAATTGCTCTGGATGAGATAGCTCTCCATGTGTTCGATTGTGAATTGTAATATAATAATGGGAAATGAGAACCAATAGCAGTATCTCTTGTATTATTAAATACTAACCCATATCCATTTGCCACTGCGTGAAAAACACCATTATTTGCAACAGCTATATCAGTTTGAGCAAAGTTTTCGATAATAGGAGCAAAATTAGGAGTATGATATCCGACTACTTTATCGAATTCGCCATCAATTGCAATTTTTGAAGCAGTCCAACTTGTTCCTGCATTCGTAGATCTCATTACCCAGAAACAATCTGCTTGATCTGGAACTGCGCCACTATAAACGTGAGCAGAACCACCAGTAGGGGTTCCCTCTGCATTTCCAAACATAACTAAATGTTGTTCATTCATAGATTTGCTCATACCAACTTCAACACCACCATTGTTGGTCCAGGATGGAATAAATGTTTTAATACTATCCCAATTAGTAAACGTAACGCCAAAATCAGTAGTCCTGTAAAATTTATACTGAACTCTACCACCAGAAGTAGCCAAAAACATTCTGCTACCACTAATCTGAACAGATGGGTCAGTTGAAGGATCAAACTGAGCTGATAGATATCCTGTACCTCCATCCCAAATAGATAGACGGCTTGGGGTGTGCCAAACTAATGCAATTGTTCCGGTACCATCACCAGTTAGTCCTAAATCTATATGTGGCCAACCACCTGCACCATTGCTAACTGATTGAGCAATCCAATTCGTGCCCTCTCTTCTTATGTGGGCTGCATGTCGAGTCGCAGCACCTTGCCACGGACGTATCATATTAAACAAGTGTGGTTTTTGATTTGTTACATCAAAAACAATCTGATCTCTAATAACGGAATTTGAGAAGTAATCGTAATTAGTTGTAATTACGTTTTCACCAGAAAGAATTGTCGGAGGGGTAATTTGTTTTTCGACTACAGGAACATTGGCATTGTCGTCAGCCAATTGTTTGTAGTGAACCTTAACAGAGCTGTTTTGAGCAATTGCTAAAGAAGCAATGAAAAGAGTAACTAGAATAACTGTAAGAATGTTTCTAGTCATTTTGATCTCCTTTTTTTGTGAATGATATGTTTTGGTTAATTAGTTAATAAAAATATTCTTTTAATTAAAATCTTTTCAATTTACCTTGAAAAATATAAACCAAATATATTTAAGTCAAGTTTTTTGGTAATTTTTATTTTTTTTCTGAAAGTAGTAATTTTTAATTAAAAGTCAAATCATTTTTAAATACACAAAAATTTTTAATTTCCCATAAAAGGTTGAAGTTTACTTAGAATACTAGCTTTAGGAACTGCTCCAACAATAGTATCAACAACTTTCCCATCTTTAAAAATTAATAGTGTAGGTATTCCACGAATACCATATTTAATAGAAATTTCCTGATTAGAATCAACATCAAGTTTACCAATTTTAACTTTACCTGAGAGTTCCTCCGCTAATTGTTCAACTATCGGAGCGATCATTTTGCAAGGACCGCACCAAACTGCCCAGAAATCTACAAGGACAGGTATATTAGATTTTATTACTTCTTCCTCAAAATTTTGATCTGTAAAAGTAAATGGTTTCATAAATTTTCCTTAAGTATAAATTATAAGTTAGATTAAACTATTGTTCTGACCGACATAATTGACAATGTCTTCGCCTCCATCAGCATGGATAACACTACCTGAAATCCAATTGCCTCCATCTTTGCATAATAACGAAACAATTTTAGCAATATCTTTTGGATCAGTTAATTTTCCGAAAGGATTTTTTCTTTTAGCTATTTCAATCATTTCTTTATTACCGGGAATTTTTCTCAAAGCTGGCGTATCGGTAACCCCAGCCATAATTGCATTTACTGAAACTTTCATATGACCGAGTTCCATTGCAAGTTGACGACAATGAGATTCAAGAGCTGCTTTTGCAGCAGACACTGCTCCGTAGTACGGAATAACTGTGTGGCTACCAGAACTTGTCATAGCAAAAATTCTTGATTCGTGTGCAAGTAAGCCATTCATATAAATATCCTGAGTCCAATAAACGAGTGAATGAGCCATTACGTCCATCGTCATTTCAATCTGAGCTTTGGTAATTGGCTGTTCAGTAGATTTAGGTATGTAAGGTTTGAGTGTTCCGAACGCAAGTGAGTGAACAATAACTTTAATTTCCGGTTTTCCTGACAATTTATTTTTTATTGAAGAAATTATTTCATTTCTTTTTTCATCATCAGCAGCGTTTGCATTAAAAAAAACAGCTTCACTTCCGAAAGATTTTATTTCTGAAATAATTCGTTCAACATTGTGCAAAGTTGCTTGTCTATCTAAGTGAACTCCAAAAATGTTGTAACCATCTTTAGCTAATTGAATAGCAATAGCTTCACCGAATCCTGAGGAAGCTCCAAGAATTAAAGCCCAATTTGAACGTTCTGTTGTTTTCATCTACTAATTCCTACTTATTCGTAAACAGTTAGACAATAATACTAAATTGAAAAAATCTATACAAGATTTGAAGACTTTGGTTTCAGAACTAATGAATCTTCACCAAAAAGTTTTTCGACTTTTTGAATGAAATCAGAATCAACCTTTACTCGAAAATTTTCAATTGAGTATAAATCAACCTTAGAACCATTTTCAGATAGCGCAATATAAACAGGCACATTACCCTGATGTTCATTAAAAATATTTTTCAGGTGAGAAAATTTTTCCGGAGCTGTATTTTTTTTATCAATCTGAATTTTAATGCTTTCTACAAGTTCATCATTTGCTTTTACTATAGGAATAATTTTGTTGATTTGCATTTTAACAGAGTCACCGCTGCTTTCAAGATTACCTATTACTACGACAACTTCATCTTCGCGAATATATTTTTCATATTCTTCAAAAGTTTTTGAGAAAGCAATGCATTCACATGAACCAGTAAAATCATCTAAATTAAAAAATGCCATCTTTCTGTTTGATTTATCTAATTTAGTCTTAAGTGAAGTGATAACTCCGCATGCTGTAACAGCTCCTTCAATTTCAAAATCTTCAGTTTCCCCCAAATGCACAGTTGAAAAAGTTTCATACTCTAATTCATATCTTCTAAGTGGATGATCAGAAATATAAAAACCAACAACTGTTCTTTCTTTTGAAAGCTGAATATCTTTATTCCAATTTTTAACGTCTGCTAATTTTGGTTCTCTCAATTTAATTTCATCAGCATCAGCAAATAAGCTATCTGATAAATTAATTTTGAAATTCTGACTTTTATGAGCAAAGTCTAAAATTAATTCTACAGATTCAAAAAGCTGTGCTCTGTTGTTATGAAGCGTATCAAAAGCACCGGCAAGAATCAAACCTTCAAGAGCTCTTTTATTAACAATTCTTGTATCTACATTCATACAAAAATCAAAGATGCTTTTAAAATCCCTGTTTAATTTTTCTTTTGCAGAGATAATTTCTTTGACTGCATTAACACCAACATTTTTAATTGCCGCTAATCCAAAGACTATTTCTCCATTTATAACATCAAAATAAATTGAAGGTTTATTAACATTCGGAGGTAAAACTTTAATCTTGAGTTTTCTGCAGTCCTCCAAAAACTTTGTTACTTTCTTTGTATCATCATATTCATTTTTAAGATTTGCAGCAAGAAACTCCGCAGTATAATGAGCTTTGAGATAGGCAGTCTGATATGCAACAATGCTATATGCAATTGCGTGGCTTTTATTGAATCCATAATTAGCAAATTCAAAAATGTTATCAAAAATTTTCTCCGCTATTTTTTCATCAATGTTATTTTTCTCTGCTCCTTGAAGGAATTTCGCTTTTTGTTCTTGCATTGCCAATAAATCTTTTTTACCCATTGCCTTACGAAGATTATCCGCTTCGGCAAGAGACATTCCTCCGATCTTATTTGCAATTTGAATTACTTGTTCCTGATAAACAATTATTCCATAAGTTTCCTGAAGAATTGGCTCCATCATCGGATGGAGATACTCAGTGGTTTGCTCCTTGAATTTACGCTTAATAAAATCATCAATAAATTTCATTGGTCCAGGTCGGTAGAGTGCATTCATAGCAGCAAGATCTTTAATAGAAGATGGTTTCAGTCTTTTCAAATATTCTCTCATCGGAGCAGATTCAAATTGAAAAACTCCCGTTGTCTGACCTTTTCTGAAAAGATTATAAGTAGCTTCATCATCAAGTGGAATGTTATCAATATCTATTTCAACTCCGTGATTTCTTTTAACCATTTCAATAGTATCTTTAATTATTGTAAGTGTTCTCAAACCAAGAAAATCCATTTTTAACAAACCAGCAGACTCAATATCTTTCATGTTATATTGAGTAACAACTTCTTCCTGTGAAGTTGTTATTGCAAGCGGAGAATAATTGCTTACATCATCTGGCGTGATAACTACTCCTGCAGCGTGCTTCGAAGAATTTCTTACCATTCCTTCAAGAACTTTTGCATATTTTATTAAATCAACAATTTGTTGATCGGTGGATTCTTTCACCCATTTTAATTCAGGTACTTCTGCTAACGCCTGATCGATTGAATATACTTTTCCAAACTTTGAAGGAATAAACTTTGTAATTTTATTAACTGTAGGAATAGGAATTTTTAGAACTCGCGCAACGTCCCTTATCACTGCTTTTGAAGATAAAGTATTGAAAGTTACAATTTGACTTACACAATTCTGACCATATTTATTTTTAACATATTCTATTACTTCTCCCCTTTTATCATCTGCGAAATCAACATCAATATCCGGAAGAGATTTTCTTGATGGATTAAGAAATCTTTCGAAGAGCAAATCGTAATCCAAAGGGTTGATGTTCGTAATTCCGAGTGCATAAGCAACAAGACTTCCGGCAGCACTTCCTCTTCCGGGTCCAACAGGAATTTTTTTCTCTTTGGCTGCATTTATAAAATCCTGAACTACAAGGAAGTAACCAGAAAAACCCATTTGTTTAATTGTTTCAATTTCATATTCAAATCGTTGTTTAATTTCCGGAGTAACATCGTTAATCTTTTTATTTAAACCCTCGACTGCAAGCTCGTATAAATATTCATCAAGGTTTTCAGATTTTGAATCTGATGGAATTGAAAATTTCGGAAAGAAGTGTTGATCGAGATCTAAAGTAAGATTCGTTTTTTCATCTATTTCCAAAGTATTCTCTATAGCATCTTTATACTTTTTGAAAAGTTTCTTCATCTGGTCAGGTGATTTGAAATAAATTTCATCGGTTCCATATTTAAGTTTTTTATAATCGTAATCATTTTTTTCAGAGAGAAGAAGAAGAATATTATGAGCGATTGAATGTTCCTTTTCAATATAATGACAATCATTAGTAGCAACCAATTTGATATCCAATTCTTTCGCTAAACGAGGCATATATTCAAGAATGGGTTGTTCTATTTCTAAAGAATGATCCTGAATTTCTAAATAAAAATCATCTCCGAAAATTTCTTTATAAGTTATTGCTGTTTGTTTGGCTTTATCAAAATCGCCGTTTACAATGTGAGATGAAATTATTCCTGCAGGACAAGCAGAAGTACAAATTAAACCCTCTTTATATTTCTGTAAAACTTCCAAATCAATCCTTGGTCTGTAATAATAACCTTCAAGAAAACCGATCGTAGATAATTTAACGAGATTGGAATAGCCTGTTTGATTTTTTGCTAATAAAAGCAAGTGATTATAATGCTTTGTTTTTTTTCTGCTAGGAATCTCTTCTGCTTTGCCTTTATCGAATCTGCTTCCATCTTTTACAATGTATGCTTCCATTCCGATAATAGGTTTGATTCCTTCCTTTCTAGCTTTTTTGTAGAACTCAATTGCACCAAACAAAACTCCGTGATCTGTGATAGCAACTGACTTCATATTAAATTTTTTTGCTGCATTTATAAGTCCAGATACTGTGCAAGCTCCGTCCTGAAGACTATAGTGAGTGTGATTATGTAAATGAATAAAATCTGACATAACTTGATAAAATGTTTAATGTTCAATTTTTAATAGTTTTCATTTTGATAAGAATTTCATTCCCAGAAATGAATGGAATTAGTTAATGCAATTTTAATAAAAAAAAGATTGACTTGTATGTTAATTTTTTTTCGATTGGGAAAAACTGTCTCAGAATAACTTCCGAGACAGTTTAAAATTTATCGGATGAAAAATAATTCTGCTAAAATGAAAAGTGGAAGCAACAAGATAAGTGAGAACTTAATCATATAACTGATAAAGTCAGGCATTTTTATTCCACTTTGTTCTGCAACAGCTTTAACCATAAAGTTTGGTCCGTTTCCAATGTAAGTCATTGAGCCAAAAAATACTGCAGATACAGAAATTGCCTTCAGAAGAATTTCAGGAATATTCGCAACCATCTCACCAGTTGTAATATTCAATCCTTCTGCTAAAGAATGTAAAGTAACTGCAGTTGGAGTATTATCTAAAAAGCTGCTGAGTATTCCTGTATAATAGTAAAATTGGGTCGGAGTGGTAATTCCTAATTCATTAGCGTGCTTGACAAGATAAATCAATGCTGAATCCATCGTAATAAATATTCCTAAAAACAGATAGGCAACTTCTTCAATCGGATGCCAATTGAAATTATTAGAAACACGAAGTAATTTAGGTGTAAATAACAAAGATAGAATTGCCATTGCGAGAATTACAGCTTCTCTTACAAATCTATAATATTCACTTTCGTGTATTAAAGGGAAGTAATGCTCATTGATGAACGCAACAGAAAGAACTACTCCTAATAAGAAGATAAAATTTCTCTTACCTTCTATTTTCAGCGGTTTAATATTTGTTTTATCAAAAGAAATATCTTTTGGATTTTCTTTTTTGTAATAATACGAATCCACAATAAAATAGATTAATAAAAGCATCGCATTAACAAAAAACCACTCAACGAACAACTCAAGGAACCAGAAAAAAGGAGCACCGCGCAAATACATCATAAATAGTGGTGGATCACCTAATGGAGTCATCAATCCACCACAATTCGCTACAATTCCAATAAAGAAAAGAATTGTATGTACTTTCAGTTTTCTTTCTCCATTGATTTGAATAATGGGTCTGATGAGCAACATTGAAGCTCCGGTTGTTCCCATAAATGAAGCAAGCACTGCTCCGATTCCAAGAATGAAAACATTTGTCAAAGGCTTTGCTTCTATATCTCCTGAAAGATGAATTCCACCTGTAATTACAAATAAAGAACCAAGCAGAATTATAAAAGGTATGTAATCAAAAAATATTGTGTGAAAAAGATGGCCTTCATTTCCGACATAAAAAATATATATAATCTCCGGAATGCTTAAAGTAATCGCAATAATTAATTTATTTCTGTTACTTTCCCAGAAATGTGGCGAAGTAATTGGCAGAACAGCAATTGCAAGAAGCATTAATACAAAGGGGATTATACTAAAAACCGAAACATCATTAAATTTTTCCATAACTCCTTTTTAGATTATATGTGAAAACTACATTACCAAAGCCATAATAGCTTTTTGAACGTGAAGTCTGTTTTCAGCTTCATCAAAAATTACTGAATTAGGTGAATCAGCGACTTCATCTACTACTTCTTCTCCGCGATGAGCTGGCAAGCAATGCATAAATAAGTAATCATCTTTTGCGTGTTTTACAAGTTCTGGATTAACCTGAAATGCAGCAAATTTTTTCTTTCTTTCTTCTGCTTCACTTTCCTGTCCCATACTTGCCCAAACATCGGTATAAACAATATCTGCATTTTTTACTGCTTCAATCGGATCTTCAAGAATTTCGATTTTGCTTCCCATATATTCAGCAAACTTTCTAGCATTTTTTACAATTTCTTCGTTTGGTTTGTAGCCTGAAGGAGAAGCAATTGCAATATTCATTCCTACTTTTGAGCAGCCATTTAATAAGCTATGAGCCACATTATTGCCATCGCCGATGTAAGCAAGTTTCAATCCCTGCAGTTTTCTTTTCTTCTCTAATACAGTAAATAAATCAGTCAAAACCTGACAAGGATGAAGCAAATCGGTTAGTCCATTTATAACAGGAATATCAGCATATTTTGCAAGCTCAACTACATCAGAGTGAGCAAATGTTCGAATCATAATTCCATTTAAATATCTTGAAAGAACTTTTGCAGTGTCGGAAATGCTTTCGCTTGTTCCAAGCTGTAAATCATTTGGTCCGAAATACATACCAATCCCACCGAGTTGATAAATTCCTGTTTCAAAAGAGACTCTGGTTCTCGTTGAACGCTTAGTAAAAATCATTCCCAGAGTTTTTCCTTCTAAAAGACGGTGAGGTTCATTGGTATAAAGTTTTTGTTTGAGTGATTTTGCTACATCGAAAATTTCATAAATTTCTTCAATGGAAAGATCTGCAATAGAAATTAAATCTTTTCCTTTCATATTAACTGCCATAAATAACTCCGTTTATTTTTTATTGTTTAATCAGGAATAATTTTAGTTCCACAATTTTCAACGCCAAGTTGAGTGGCTTCTGTAATGATAGTTTCTTTTCCACCAGCACTTATAAATCTTATTGCAGCAAGAACTTTTGGTCCCATACTACCCGAGCCAAACTCACCTTCGTCGTAATATTTTTTTGCTTGCGATAATTTAACCTCATCAAGTTCAATCTGATTCGGTTTATGAAAATTTAAATAAACTTTAGGAACATCAGTAAGAATGAAGAATTCATCAGCTCCTATTTCAGAAGCGAGTAATGATGAAGCCAAATCTTTATCAATCACGGCTTCAGTTCCTTGTAGATTTTTTTCTTCATCGAGATAAACAGGCACACCACCGCCACCGCAAGCTATTACAATATTTCCTTTTTGCACCAGATGTTTTATTATTTTTTTGTTAAGAATTTCAATCGGATCGGGGGATGGTACAACTCGCCTCCACCCTCGTTTTCTTGCATCTTCCTTAAAAATAAAATTGTTACTTTTTGCCAATAAATCAGCTTCTTCTTTAAGATAAAAAGGTCCAACTGGTTTGTTTGGATTCTGAAATGCCGGATCATTTTTATCAACTAAAACTTGAGTTACAACTGTTACAATATTTTTTCTAATTTTATTTTTTGAAAGGATATTTCTCATTTGCCTTTCAATCATATATCCAATTCCACCTTGAGAATCAGCCACGCAAATGTCCAAAGGCATTTTTGGAATTTTGTAAGTGTTGTATCCGGCTTCATTTCTGAGCATAATATTTCCAACCTGAGGTCCGTTTCCGTGAGTAATTACTATTTCAAACCCTTTTTTTATAAGATTGATGAGATTAACGCAGGTATCGTAAGTATTTTTTTCTTGTTGTTGAATTGTTCCTATTTCGCTGCCACGAAGCAATGCATTTCCGCCTAATGCTACAACTGCAATTTTGGTCATAAATTTCCTTATAATTCATTAGCATTCTTAACAAAGTTTTTTAAAATTACATGGCAAACTTAATTAAGGTTTTACTGAAATAAAATTTCGTTATATGGACTTTAGATTATTAGATATTGATTCTACTTTAGAGCCTGATAATATGATAAGATTATATGCTTCAGGAGCTTTTCCGATGGACGATGGATTCGGAAATATTAATTGGTATTTACCTTCAATCAGGTCTATAATTCCACTTGATAATTTTAATATTCCCCGCTCAACTAAAAAACTTATAAACGAAAATAAATTTGAAATTAGATATGATTTTGATTATCTGAATGTTATTTATAATTGTGCAAAAAGAGATTCAACATGGATTTCAAATAAACTGATTGAGGCATATAAAAAATTACATAAGCGCGGATTCGTTCACTCTGTTGAAACTTACATAAATGATCAGCTCGTCGGTGGTTTGTATGGGATTGCTTTCAGAGGAGGTTTCTTCGGTGAATCAATGTTTTCGTTTGTTACAGGAGCTTCAAAAGTTGCTTTGATTAAATTGATTGAACGTCTCAGAGAAAGAAATTTTGTTTTGCTTGATGTTCAATATTTAACAGATCATTTAAAAATGTTTGGAGCAATTGAAATTGAGTGGGATGAGTATTACGACCTTTTAATAAAATCTTACAACACAAATACAACTTTTACTTAATATAAAAATGGCTGAATCTAAACCGAACATTTTAGATACTTCAGTAAAATACATAAAGTCAATCGGTCCCAAACGAGCATCAGCCTTTGAAAAGGCTGGAATACAAACTATTCGTGATTTACTATTTTATTTTCCAACACGTCATCTCGATAGAACAACCGTTTTGACAGTTGCTCAGGCATATCAATACGCATTGAATGGATTTGATGGAGAAATTACAGTCATTGGAAAAGTAGTAAACAAGGAAATTATCAAAACTCGAAAGAGAGAAATCCTGAAAGTTTTTTTTAAAGATAAGACAGGATTTTTTGAATGCGTTTGGTTTTCAGGAGTAAAATATTTTTATCAGGTTTTCAACGAGAATGATTTTTTTGCGATAAGTAATAAACCGGAAATAGATAAATACGATCACTTCAAATTCATTCATCCAGATTATGATAAAATAACTGAAGAGGAATCGCAAAGTTTTCTTAATACAGGAAAAATTATTCCTTTTTACAGAATACCAAAAGAATTAAAGTTGACTAATCTTGGCGATTTTGGAATCAGAAAAATCATTCACAATGCTGCTGAAAAATATGCTGATAAGATTGAAGAAACTTTGCCTGAATATATTTTACAAAAACATTCTTTGCTTTCACTTCCGAAAACAATATTGAATTTTCATTTTCCTGAGAACAAAGAAAAACTCATCGAAGCAAAAAGAAGGATGAAATTTGAAGAAATATTTTTCCTTGAATTATTAGTTGCACTTAAAAAAAATAAAATTCAGAAAAGAAGGAAAACTCATAAATACACAATTCATTCTGATTTAATAAAAAAGTTTTTATCAATTCTTCCATTCCAATTAACACAATCACAATTGAAAGTTCTTTCTGAAATAAAAAAAGATATGCTTTCAGATTTTCCGATGAATCGATTGCTTCAGGGAGATGTTGGAAGTGGAAAAACAATTGTGGCACTTATCTCGATGTTGATTGCAATTGATAATGGTTATCAAACTGCTCTAATGGTTCCGACAGAAATTCTTGCAGACCAACATTATAAAAATATCTCATCACTGCTTGAGAAATTAAACGCAATCAATCCTCAAAGAAAAATAAAAGCAAGTCTTCTTCTTGGTGGACAGAATAAAACAACGAGAAATAAAATTCTCCAATCAATTGAAGAAAAAGAAACTGACATCATCATTGGTACTCATGCACTACTTGAAGAAAATGTTAATTTCAAAAATTTATCTTTTGTAGTCATTGATGAGCAACATAGATTCGGTGTTCGTCAAAGAGCTGATTTAATTTCAAAAGGAATTGACACAGATGTTTTAGTTATGAGTGCCACACCAATTCCACGGACTCTGACAATGACATTGTATGGCGATTTGGATGTTTCAATTATTGATGAAATGCCTAAAAACAGAAAAAAAATTATTACAGTGCTGAGAGGAGAAAAAAAACTTCCTGAGATTTATAAGTTTATTAAAGATAAAGCGAAAGAAAATTATCAGACGTTTATTGTTTATCCGCTTGTTGAAGAATCAGATAAACTTGATTTAAAAGCGGCAACAAAATACTATGATGAATTACGAACAACTTTTCTTCAGGGTTTGAATGTCGGGCTAATTCACGGAAGAATGAGTTGGCAAGAAAAAGAAGAGATGATGTTAAAATTTCTAAAAAAAGATTTTGATGTTTTAATTGCTACAACTGTAATTGAAGTTGGAATTGACATCCCCGATGCAAATATAATTCTTATAAATGATGCACATCGTTTTGGTTTATCACAACTTCATCAACTAAGAGGAAGAGTTGGCAGAAGCGATAAACAAGCTTATTGTATTCTTGTTACTTTTGATAGTCTTTCAGCAAAGCAAAATCTTAACAAACTTAATCTTGAGTATTTATCTCAATCTCAGTTAGAAAATTATACTGCTTATGTAAGATTACAATCTATGGTTGATTATAACGACGGATTTAAAATTGCAGAGATTGATATGAAGCTCAGAGGACCCGGAGACATTTTTGGAATCAAGCAAAGTGGTTTTCCTGATCTTAAGTACATCAATCTTATTGAAGATGAAAAATTAATTTATGAAGCAAAGCAATCAGCATTTGAAATTATAAGAAACGATTCAAATCTGAATTCAGAAAAAAATTTTTTGTTGAAGAAAAAAATAATTAATGACTTTAAAGACAATTTTATTTTCTCAAAGATTGGTTAAGTATAAATGATAAATTATTGTGATGCGTTGCAGCCCCTGAAATCAATATTGAAATGAGTGTGATAAATTTTAAATAAAAAAATTTTTCGTTCACTTGTTTCATTCTACAATAATTTTTTCATCTCAAAAAATTTTTATCATCTTCAAAACTTCTTGACAAGATTTTTATAAACATTATATTTGCTTTCGAAAAAAAAATTTAGGAGAAGTTATTTTATCAGATCGGTTCAGTAAGAGATTGAATGTTGCATTAACGTTCAATGTAAAACCAGAAAGTGAAACTTTCTCCGAATCAGTGTCCTCAAATCTTCAACAATCATCTCAAATCGAAAACACTCAAATTGATCAATTCGCTGAATGGGATACGTGGGAAACAATAAATGCTGTTAAAGATGCTTTATCAATTTATCACGATGTAAATTTAATTGAAGCAGATCAAAATGCTTTTGAAAAATTTAAATCAATTCGTCCTGATATTGTTTTTAACATAGCAGAGGGATTAAAAGGAGTTAGTCGTGAAGCACAAATTCCTGCAATGTTGGAAATGTTGGATATTCCTTTTACCGGAAGCGACTCACTTACTTTAGGAATTTGTCTAGATAAATCACGAACAAAAGAAATTTTAAGTTATCACAATATTCCAAACTCAAAGTTTTCTGTTTATGAAGATTCATCTGAGTTGAACGGAAAAACTTATAACTTCCCAATGTTCGTAAAACCAATTAGTGAAGGTTCATCAAAGGGAATTTTTTCTTCTTCTATCACTAATAATTTTTTTGAACTGAAATCAGAGATAGAAAGAATCAATAATTTATACGATCAACCAGCATTAGTTGAAGAATTTTTACCGGGAAGAGAATTTACTGTTGCATTACTTGGAAACGGAAACGATATAAAAATTTTGCCAATAATCGAAGTTCGTTTTGATAAATATCCGAAAGAAGTTAAACCAATTTATTCATACGAAGCAAAATGGATTTTAGATACAAAAGAAAATGATTTTGATGTATTCGATTGCCCTGCTCAAATTGAAAAAGAGCTTGAAGAAAAAATTAAAGAAGTATGTCTGAGAACTTATAAAGTTTTACGCTGCAGAGATTGGAGCAGAATTGATGTTCGTCTCGACAAAAACGGAGTTCCGAATATCATTGAGATTAATCCTCTTCCGGGAATAATGCCTGACCCGAAAGAAAATTCAAGTTTTCCAAAAGCTGCAAGAGCAGCTGGAATGAGTTATGACGAAATGATAAATCAGGTTTTAATATCAGCTTGCAAACGATATAATTTATTATGAAACGTAATGCTAAAATATTGGTCTGTTACAATGCTCCTGTAAGTGTCTTCTCCATTTACAATGGGAAACCTGTTTCAAATAATTCTGATTCACTTGATCTTTCTGAATATTCTTTTGCTGATCAGATTCATAACATAAAAAAAATTTTATCCGAAGAGTTTTCTGAAGTTGAAACTTTTGCAGTTGATAAAAACATTAAAAATTTTATTGATAAGTTAAAAGACTTTAATCCTGATGCTGTAGTTAATTTCATTGAGTCAGTAGAAGGTATTACAAATTATGAATATTGTGTGGCAGGATTGTTTGAAATAATGAATATTCAATTTACAGGAAACATATCCTCAACTCTTGGCAATTGTCTTAACAAAGAAAGAACCAAAATCATTCTGTCTTCATACGGGATACAAACTCCAAAATTTGATGTGTTGAATCCGAATCAAAAAATTAACTCAAGAAAAATAAAACTTCAGTTTCCAATCATAATGAAGTTAGATGAAGAGGACGCAAGCATTGGAATTTCTGAATTCTCAGTAGTTAAAAATTTCAGTGAACTCAAAAAGCATTACGAATTTTTATCTGAAACATATAATAAAAAAATATTGCTCGAAGAATATATTGAAGGAAGAGAGATCAACGTTGCAATATTGAACGGTAAAGTTCTTCCCCTATCTGAAATTGATTTCACCGGATTACCAGAAGAATTTCCCAAAATCGTGACGTACGAAGGTAAATGGATTGAAGGAAGTGAATATTACAATTTTACTAAACCGATTTGTCCTGCTAAACTTAATAAAAAAATTAAATCGAAAATTGAAAAGACAGCTTTGCGAGCTTACGATGTAATGAATTGCAGAGATTATGCTCGTGTGGATATAAGACTTTCGAATGAAAATATTCCTTACGTTATCGAAGTAAATCCAAATCCTGACATATCACCTGATTCAGGTTTTGTAAGAGCTGCAAACTCTGCAGGAATTAGTTACAATCAACTATTAAAAACGATTACAAGTTTTGCTTTAGAAAGAAAGAAATATGATTCGCTCATTAAAGCCATCTGATGTAAATAGTATTGAGATGTTATTGAAAAAGATTCCGAACTTCAATCAGGAAGAGATTAAAGTTGCAATGGAACTTGTAAACATTGCTGCAAACGATCCGAATCAAACTGATTATAATATTTTTGTTTATGAAGAAGAAGATCAAATAGTTGGATATCATTGCACAGGTAGAAGACCATTAACAGATGCTGTTTACGATTTATATTGGATTGTTACTGATCCTGAAAAGTCAGGAGAAGGAATTGGTAGAAAATTATTGGAACATGCAGAGAAATTTGTTTCAGAAAGAAAAGGCAGATGGATTATAGCCGAGACATCATCCAAAGCAGAATATCTGTCAACACAAAATTTTTATTTCAGAAATAACTACACAATACTTGGAGAGATAAAAGATTTTTATTCAGTTGGAGATAACCTTCTGATATTCGGGAAGTTTTTCAATCAAAAGCAAAACTGAGGATAAAAATGGAACTATGGCAACAGATGATACGGGACAGCGTCCACACAGTTGATCAGCTTGTCGAAAAGTTTGGTTTAGAAAGACAAGTTGCTCAAGATCTGGATGAATTTTTTCAGGCTCGTATCAATCCATATTATTTGAGTCTAATCCGTTACCCGGGAGATCCAATCTGGCTTCAATGCGTTCCTGATAAAAAGGAATTAGAAGATTATGATGCCGAAGAAGATCCACTTTTAGAGGATGCTATGAGTCCTGTTCCGAATATTACTCATCGCTATCCAGACAGAGCTCTTTTTCTTGTTACAAGTCAATGTGGTTTGTATTGCAGATTCTGTACGAGAAAAAGAAAAGTCGGCAACTACAAAAAAATTTCTATGCGTGGACTTGAAAGCGCATTCAAATATCTTGAAGAACATACCGAAATCAGAGATGTGATTCTCTCCGGAGGTGATCCTTTGATGTTGACTGATGCAATGCTCGAAAAAATTCTACAAAGATTAAGACAAATTCAACACATCGAGATAATTCGCCTTGGAACTAAAATGCCTTGTGTTCTCCCACATAGGATAACTCCGAAGCTTTGTAATATGCTTAAAAAGTATCATCCGATTTATTGCAATACTCATTTCAATCATCCATGGGAGATCACTCCAGAAAGTTCTAAAGCTTGTGAAATGCTTGCTGATGCAGGAATTCCGATCGGTAATCAAATGGTTGTTATGAAAGGCGTAAATGATGATCCGGAAGTTGTAAAGGAACTCGTTCAGAAATTGTTGAAGATCAGGGTTCGTCCTTATTATATGTATATGGCTGATGAAACTAAAGGAGCAAATCATTTCAGGACATCAGTTGAAACGGGATTAAAAATAATCGAAGCACTCAGAGGTTATACTTCCGGATTAGCTGTTCCTCACTTTGTAATTGATGCTCCCGGCGGTGGTGGAAAAATACCTCTGCTTCCAAATTATGTTCTCTACCACGATGAAGAAAAAATTATTATGCGTAATTATCAACATAAATTGTTCACTTATAAAAATTATGCTGATAGAAATAATATAAATGGTTACGGTCCTGATTCAAGAAAGAATGGGAAAAACGGAAACGGTAAGTCAAAAAAATCAGAAACAAACAAAGAAAAAACGCCAATTCAAATACTTCAGGAACTATGAAATTAACAGAGACACGCTTTTGCGTGTCTCTACTTGTATAAAATCAACTGCTTGTTTGAGACTCTTTTAATCTTCTGCTGAATGCAATAAAAAATCCGATAACTACTATTAATACACCAATCCAAACCAAACTAACGAAAGGTTTTATGCTTGCATTTACAACCAAAACTTCTTCGGTTTCTCTTTTTGTGGTTTGTGTCGGTTGATCCAATTTCGATAAAGATAGTTCAACTCCTCGAGCAGAAAGATTTAGTAATTCAACTTTAAGATTCAGTTCTTTTGATTCGAAAGATGTTAACTCAACATTATTACCACTTTGTTTTCTGTAGAGTTTGAAAGTAATATTTTTATCATCTGAAACAGCTGATAAAACAGCTCCTAATTGAAAATCTCGTCCTTCCTGCATTGCTTGCATTACATCGGAATCCATTTCAAATTTTTCAAAAGTCAAAGTTATATTTTCATACTTAGTTGATTTACCTTTTTCAATTAAAACTGATCCAGAGTGATGATGGTCCCCGGTTTGTTCATAACTTAATGGAGCGATGTAAATATCTTTCGTGGGCAAAACTACAATCGACGGCTCTCTCATCAGACTATTATTATATTCAGCAATATACATAACCGGTGAAGCATTGTAAGTTTTTCCATCTTTATTCATATTGATATTGAATGCATACTTTGTTGCATTTTCAATCGGTTCATAACCAGTAAAAACCATCTGGTAACCGAATGCTTCAACTGGTTTATTCTTAACTAAATTCAGAGTTTTCTCTTTGCTATAAGCTGAAGATCCAATCACACCTAAAATGAAAATAGCCAATCCGATGTGGGCTACATAAGCTCCCAGTTTATCAAGATTATTTTTAATAATCTTAAATGCTATTTCACCATTTACAATAATTGTAAATATTGAGGAGAAAGCCAATAAAATCATCATAACATCATAAATTCCACCCAAAAGAATCATCAGAACAGTAAGGACAATACTTATTGCTAAATATTTGACTGAATTACTAAGAAGTTCTAGAGTAGAGGTAGTTTTCCATTTCAATAAAAGACTTAGTCCATTCAATAACCCAATAATAATTGCCAAAGGAATGTGCATTTCATTGTAAAAAGAAATGTCAACAGACCTGCCTACAATTGGTGCAGATGTTCCGACAAAAACTATGATTGCAGAGGCACATAAAACCACTGCTGCTGTAAATAATGATAATTCACGTGAGAATAGTCCTTCATCTTGCGGGGTTTCAGATTGCAAATCTTTCCATCTATAAACTATTAATCCAACACCCAGTAGAGTAAATGAACTGATAAAAATTATAAGGAATAAATAGACTAACATTCCCGGATCAACAAACGAATGCACAGATGCATCTCCCAAAACACCACTCCTTGTAAGAAATGTACTATAAAGAACTAATATATAAACAAGAATACTAAGTATCAGATTTGTTTTTACATATCTTCCGATTTCGCCAGATTGAGATTGACTTTTCTTTTGTACCAGCATTGTATGAATTGCTGCTACTCCAATAAGCCAGGGAATCAAACTAGAATTTTCAACCGGATCCCAAGCCCAATATCCACCCCATCCGAGCATTTCATAAGCCCAATATCCACCAAGCATAATGCCTAAGCCTAAAATTCCGATACCAGCCAATAACCATGGGAAAGATTGATTGACCCAATCTTTATATTCATTTTTCATAAGTGCGGAAACTGCAAATGCAAATGGAACTGTAGCCATTGCAAATCCAACAAATAAAATTGGTGGATGAATTTGCATCCAGAAATTAAGTAACTGCGGATTTAATCCTCTGCCATTTACAATGAAAGTGTTAGGATCAATTCCATTTTGAACTAAAGATGCAAATAAAGTAGACGAAACCTGAACATAAGTAGTGTTAGTTTGAGGATCAGGAAATAGAAATTGTTGAAGAAATGGAAGATTCCAATAATTTGAGTTTATAGATTTTAAATCAACAAAAATTGGCGTTGTCCAAATATATTCGAATGGATTTTTGAACCAGGGAGAAACCATCAAAAGTAAAAACGAAATAGCTAGTGTAAACACTGCCATTACTCTTGGTTCAAGATCTCCTCTTTTGGATGTATAGGATTGAAGAATAATTCCTACAATTACTGTAAACAAAATCCACAACATAAAACTTCCTTCTTGCCCGCCCCAAAAAGAAGAAAGTAGTAATCCGGTTGATAGGGAATTATTGCTGTAACTGAAAATGTATTTATACTGATATTGATGAGTTAAGATATAATACCACAAAAAAGTAGAAGCGACAATTACAAAAATTGATGTAAGATGATAAAATATTCTTGCATAAGAAATTGTATTACCATAACCTTTAAAGTTAAGGTAATACATTATCATAGAAATTATACTAAAAACTAAAGCAAATGTTAATATGATACTTCCAATCATAGATACTCCATTTAATTAAATAATCACTCCCCTTAACATTTTTACAAACTTGATGACTGAGTATTTGGTTGTTCCTGATATTTGCTTGGACATTTAGTTAAAATATCCTTTGCATAAAAATAATTTTGCTGATATGAACCTGTAACAACAACACTCGTAGCTGATTCAAAATTGTTTGGCATAGCGCCCCGATATACAACCATCATTTCTTCACCTTTATCATCTTTTATATAAAAGGTGAAAAGATTATTCTCGGCGTCATAGGAATATTTTTTTTCTTTGACCCAACTGCCAGTTGCTTTAACTGTTTTGTTAGTTGATTTTACAACAATAAAATTGTTTTCATATTTTATATTGCTTTGAGTAAAGAGATATCCCATGATACCTAAAAACAAAACAATAATAAATCCGCCAATTACATATTTATTCTTCATTTTTATCTCCATTTATTTCTTTTTCAATTGATTTTATTCTCCTATCCACACCTAAAAGGTAGAAGAATATACCTGTCCAAACTATTAAGACAATTATCATTACGATATAAATTGCATTATCTGTTAAAAATTGAATCACGAACTACCTCAAAAATTTTTTTGAATTTTTTCTTTTAGTAAAATTGATTTATAACCAATATTCCACATCCAAAAATATAAAATTGTAAAAGCTATTAGAGAAATAAAAAATATCAACAACATATTTTCATTCATCTTAAAGTTAACAATAGGACCTGAAGTTTCATCATCCGCAGAACCGGGATGTAAACCAGTCATAATTCTAGGCATAATAAAAATAAAAAACGGCACAGTAACGAAAGCAATTATAGAATAAACTGAAGAAAGAGTTGCACGTTTTTCTTCAGATTCAATTGACGATCGCAATGCGAACCATGCACCATATATTAATAGGAGAGCGAAAATACTTGTTTGTCTTGGATCCCAACTCCAAAATGCACCCCATGCAAATTTTGCCCAAACTGCACCAGTAACAGTTGCAAGAATACAGAAAATTATTCCCAACTGATTAGCAACATAAGCTTTTACATCATCATTCAGATTTTTGCTTTTAAGATATTTAAATCCATAAATACAGGACATTAAAAAAGCTATTACTGTTAGCCAAGCTGTTGGTACGTGAAAGAAAATAATTTTCGCATTTTCTCCTAATCCGGGAATAAATGGAAATTCATACCAAACTGAGGGCTTTTCAACAATAGGAAATGCAATTCCTGCAATTGAAACAAAAGTCATTAAAACAAATAATAAAATTTTCCAGTACATAATTTCAGAATTTAAGTAAAAAGTGTTTTTTATTCTTTCCAAATAAAATCAAATAATAAATAAGAAATAGTAACCATAATAATATCATAACTGACAACAATTGCCATCTCATAAAGAGCATTGTCAAAGCTTGTGCCATCAAAGCAGAAAATTGTCAGTTGGACACAAGTAAGTATAAGTGGCAATAAAATCGGAAATGAAAGAACTGGATAAAGAGTTCCTTTCGAACCAGCTTTTGCAATAATTGAAGCTATTATCGTTGAGGAAATAGCAAGCCCGATATTGCCAAAAATAAACGTAACTAAAAATAAGATGAAATTATTAACTACAAAACCCTCAAAAAATGCCGCATAAAGTAGAGTAATTATAATGTTAATGAAAAAAGTAAGAATAAGATTAAAGAAAAGCTTCCCTGAAAAAATAGTATCAGGGGTAGCTATTAAATGTAAGGTAAGGGTTGTTCCTTTTTCTTCTTCTGAAACAAAAGCTCTTGAAAGCCCACTCATAGCAGAGAAAAAAATTACAACCCAGTACAAACCTGCAGTTAATTCGGGTTGTATTTTCTCATTTCCGATAGAAAAAAGTATCACACTTATCGCAACTAAGATAAACATAACCAAAGCATTTATAGCGTATCTGGTTCTTAGCTCAGATTTGATATCCTTAATACATAAATTATAAGATTTACTAATCATCTTTTTGAATGTCATTTATAGTTTTCTAAGTAAATAATATCACCGCACAATTTCAAGTCCTGCTCTTCATTCGATGCAATAATAACAATTTGATCTTTTGAATATTCATTAACCAAATTATATACTGTTTCTTTGCCTTCATTATCAAGATTGGAAGTCGGCTCATCCAGAAGCAATAATTCGGGTTTGTGCATTAAAGCGAATAAGTATTTCAGTCTCTGCTTCATTCCTGAGGAATAAGTTTTTACGGCGTCTCTTCTTCTATTAAATAAGTTCATTTTTTCAAAAAGTAATTTAATGTAATCTGAATCGTAATTAATTCCTCTGATTTTTGAAAAGATTATCAGGTTCTCTTCAGCAGAAAATTCTTCATATAGAACAAGATAAGGTGATACAAAGCCAATATGGTTGAATAATTTGTCGTTGATGACTTTTTTACCATTTAATGAATGAATTACTTCTCCTTTATTAGGCGATAAAACCCCTGCAATTATTTTCATAAAAGTTGATTTGCCTGAACCATTGTTACCTGAAATTCCAACAATGGAAGCAGAGCTGACGAGATAATTTATATCACGAAAGATTAACCTTCTGCCAAAATTCTTTGTAAGATTTTTAATTTCGAGAGAATAATTACTCATTGAAAATCACAACTTTGTCTTTGAAAACATTAACTCCAACTTTTATTGATATGAAGTAAACTCCGGAGGGAACATAGTTCCCGTTATTATCTCTTAAATCCCACTTAATTCCTTTTGTACCATTTGGGAGGAAGACCAATTTGTGAAAATTGTTATAAATCAGATTCATAGAAGAAGAATAAACATAAAAATCAACTTCATCATGAAAACTTTTATTCACTTGAATATTCAAAATTTTTCCAAGAATATAATTTTCATTAAAACGATATGGATTGGGAAAAGGAAATATCTCTTTATCACTCTTTTGTGGGGAAAAGCTTGTGTCCCCATTAACAACTATATCATTGAGAATTTCAGAAACGCTATAAAACGATTGATGGAGAGGATTTAAAGTTTCAAAATCTGCAGAAAAAATGCCCGCAAGTTTCCTTGAGCCCTTCGAAGTATCATTATAAAGTGTGTAAACAAAAGGAAAAGTTTTTTCAGTGCTGTCAATTCCACTAACGATGTCGGAATTAGATAATATCACAACCAATGAATCTAAACCTGAATTTATTTTTAAATAGTAATTTGTAGTTGCCCGACTTCTCATTGTATAAGAACGCGATGGTGGTGAGAAAGGCATCGGATCTGTAGTTTTTATCATCGGATAATTTTGTGCCTCTTCGTAGTATCTGCCGGGGAAATTTCTGTAGCCGGTGTAATAATTCCAAATTCCAAATTTGCTTAATTGTTCTTTAAATGTTGAACCTCTTTCATTTATAGCCAAAGCAATGGATGTTAAAGCTCTGTTATTAGGCATCAGTTCCCAGATTCTTTTTAAAAGTTGATGATCGAAATTTTTTTGGAGAAATAAATTCCATATAGAAAGATTGTATCCATTATTTAGCAAAAAAGGTCTCGATGGATTATTAAAGTAATCGGATAAATAAAAATAGTAGTCGTTTATATCATCAAACACAAATTCTTCCATAGCAGTGGAAGTTATTTCGTAATAGAATATATCTGACTCTCTGTAAATGTAATTTCCAATTTGAATAGCGTGATGAAACTCGTGTGCAACAGTAACTTTTGCACCATTTATTCCGGTAGTTGGATATCCCAAATAATCATTATCTATTACTGTAAAACTTGTATAACGTTCATTCCCAAGATGAGTTTCTGGTTGCGTGAATCCATAATAATCCGCACCAAGATTAGTAATGTATATATCAAATTTATTATCTCCACCGATCCCATTATCAGGCGGAGGGGGCGGATAGCCGAGATATCGGACTTCAAAATTATAAACAGAATCAAGTGCTTTAGCTAATTCTTGAAGGGAATAACTCGGAGCTGAAGAGCCTGATTTATTATAATGAATTCTGAAAAATCCTGAAGGGGTTACAATACTCGTATCAAGAACTGGTCTCTGAAAAAGAGAAGTTAGTACCGATTGTTGCAATTTGGAAAATCTATTAAAATTAGAAACTACACTTGCGGCAACCTCGAAACCGCATTTTCGTTGATCGTGAGAAATACTGATCGGTTTTTCTCCAATTTGCTCACCAGTCCTTATTAGAACATACAAATTGTAAATCGAATCCAATTTACTCTGCGAAATTTCCTGTCCAATTATTTTTGAAACAGATATAAAAAAAATCAATAATATTAATTTGTTAATCAATTCAATTGCCTTACTTTAATTTTTTTATCTTCAGAATCAATAAAAATTAAATGCTTATTGGTTTTATCAAGTTTGGAAATTGAGAATTCTTCCACATTAACATTTTCAAATACTGATCTTATAATAACTTTATTCAATCTCTTTACGTAAATGATTCTGAAAACTTGTTTAGACTTTGAGTCAAAAAAATAAAGAAATCCTTCATTGTCATGAACTAAAGGTTTTTTTGATTCCAAAGAGTGATTTGTCAGCAAATCAGTATTAATTAAAATATTTAAATCACGATTAAAAATAAGCAAATATTTCTTATCAGGCATTTGAATAAGCGATGAGAAGTAGTCATGATTTTTTACCTGTTTTGGAATGCTGTTAAAGAAATTGATTTCTCCTGAATAATTGATTGAAAATAGTTTTTTCTCCTGTTTGCTGTCAAAAAAATAGTTTGATAAATTGAGGTGAGCAACAGTATCGTTTTTATTCCAATAAATTATTTTATTTTCATTCTCAGCTGTGATGTTTGCAATAATAAAATTATCAGCAACGAGCGGATACTTAACCAATTTATACTTTTTATCAAGTGAAAGTCTTAAAACACCGTAATTGAGTTGATTTCTATTCGAATATAAAATTTTAATTTCCTCAGAGCCATTAAAATTTGTACTCCACAAATCCTGAATCTTCCCTTCTGCATAGAGATAATTCTTTTTGAAAGTAAAGTCATTAAAATCAAATTCTATTATTTCTATTAAACGTTCATTCAGAGAGTAGAGATAAAAAATCACTTGCGAATCAGATACTTTTGAAATTAATATCTCTGAATGAATACCATTCAAGTTCATGTGAAAATATTGTGAAGGAATTCCTCTGTTATTCTTTAGAATAATTTTCAGTCTGTTATCAAATCTATCTATAAAAATAAAGTCAGAGAGACTGTTATTATTCAAATCAAATGCATGAATTTCAACTGGTTTTATTCCGAAAATAAGATTAACATCCTCCTTAAACGAAGTGAATTCATATACAATCTTGATTTTACCATCTTTTGAAAGATTGGTTACTCCATAAACAAATCTGGAAAAGAAAGGGATTATTTCATCAATTTGATTTCCAAAATCAAAAATAATTTCCTCATAAAATTCATCTACATCTTTTGCAAATATTACTGACAAGTAATTGCCTGAAGTTGAATGACATATAAAATCAAAACTACCATCGTGGTTATAATCACCAACAGTAAAATTTTTTATTGAGGATGAGGTTCTAATTTTTACTGTCTGATTAAATGTGCTTAGATTATCACCAAAGTAAATCTGTAGTCCAGTGTTAGTGGAAAAAATCAAATCTTTATATCCATCAAAATTGAGGTCAATAATCTGAAACTTATTAACAGACTGATTTATGCTCAGCTCTCTCTCCTTTTCAAATCTCTCTCCATCTTTATTATAGATAAAAAAAAGTTTTTGAGTTATCAGATCGAAGGCTAAGATATCAATATATTCATCACCATTGATATTGAAGAAAAATGCATCAAGGAATGAATGACCTTTGAAGAGTTTCTTCTCTTCTAATTTATTATTTTTTTCAAATATAATTGACAATCCTTCGAATGCTTCGCCTGAGATTAAATAATCATTTGAGTTATTTAAGTCAACATCTTCGACATCAATTCTGTTTGGGAAAGAACTCAACTTAATACTTTTCGAAATTCTTGGATAACCATATTGATTAAAATTAAGTAATCCAAAAATTCGAGACTTTCTTGATGTAAAAGCGTATTCTATAATTTGATTTTGAGAGTTGTAAATTGGTTTGAAGAAATTTGGTTCAAATTGGAAAAATAATTTTTGAGGTTTTGAAAATTTAAGGTTTGGTTGTCCTGTTAATAAATAACCCACCTTGTTTTCCTGATTATAAATCAGAATATCAGAATAGGGATCTTTATTAAAATTTAAACTAAAAATTTTGTTTTGATCAGGAATAGTTTCAATTTCAGAAAAGTTCGTAAAACCATTAATAGGAATTTGAGCAAATAATAAACTGGAAGAAAAAATGAGGATAATTAAAAAACTAAATAGTTTTAGATCTGTTTTTAAGTCTATCTTCTCTTCTCCTGAGTGCATCTTCAAATCGTCTGATTTCATCCTCTGTTTCCGGAATAATCTGGTCAACTGGAACTGGTTTTTCATTCTCGTCAACAGCTACGAATGTAAGATAAGCTGTATTTGTATGAATTCTAGTTCCAAGTCGAAAATTCTGAGCATACACTTTCACACCAACTTCCATAGAAGTATTAAATACTCTATTAACCGATGCTATTAAAGTAACCGCATCACCCAATTTAATCGGATGGTGAAAATCAATTCTATCCACAGAAGCAGTAACACAAATTTTATTTGCGTGCTTTGCTGCACTCAAAGCTGCACAGATATCAATCCAATGCATTAACTGACCACCAAGTAAATTTCCAAGCTGATTAGTGTGATTTGGCAGCACCAATTCTGTCATTTCTATCTGTGAATTACTAACGCTTTTCATATAATTATCTGGAAGAAAATTCTTTTTCCAAATTAGAAATTATTTTTCGTACATCTCCTGCTCTGGAATCATTTGGATAGTTTTGAATAAATAATCTTGATGATTCCAAAGCATCGTCTAATCTTTTCTTGGATAGTAAAATATTTATCTTATTATAATGAGCTAAGGGAGCAAATTCAGTATCGTGATAAATCTGCATTACATTATCATAATAAAAAAGTGCTGCGGCAGTGTATTCCATCTTTTCATAAATTCTGCCAGTTTCGAATTCCTTTTTTGCCAATTTTTTATTCAGCTCAGAAATTTTCGATTCAGCTTCGGAAACTTTTTCATCAAGTGGAAAGAAATCAATAAATGCCTGATATTCCTGAATTGCCTTTTTGGAATATCTTTGGTCAAGAGCAAAATTTGGAGAAAGTTTATAATAACACTCTGCGAGCATAAATTGAGATTTGGTGAGGAATTCACTGGTAGGAATACTTTTTATCAATCTGCTGAATTCATAAGCACCAAGTATATATTCTCCTCTGTTAAATCTAGACATTCCTAGATAATAAATTGCATCATCGTTGATTCCACTTGCCGGAAACTGAAGTAATATTGCTTCGAATTCTTTGATAGCATCAAGATAGTCTTCATTTTCATAAAGTTTTAGTGCAACAGCTAACCTTTCTTCAGGAGGAAGATTTACAGTATCTATAGATGAAGAGCACGAAGAAATGATAACTAATACTATTATAACTGATAAAGCAACAAAAAATTTTTTCATCTATTTATATATTTTTTATTAAAAACTTGACAATTATAATTAAAATTGCATTGGCTGAAAAGGTATAAAATTACTTTGAACGAATTGTAAAAAAGAGAATAACTGCAGTAGCCGTAGCCGCAACAGCAATTACAGGTTCAATTATACTCGATATAAAAGGCTCTTTAGGAGGAATTCCTTCTGTTATTGTATAAATCTTATTTTCTAAATCTGTATAATTATCATATCCAACTGTATCTGAAGAAGTTATATTAAAATTAAAAACCTCGTTTTTTCTTTCTAAGATGAAATTGCCTGCAAGTGTTATCTCTCTTGTCATTAAATAACTTCCGAATAAATGTTCTTTGAACAAATCTTTATATTCTACTTTAGCATCAGTAAAAAATAAAGAAAGTTTTTCATCATATTCATCACTTGAAGATAATTTTATTCCATCTCTCATTAACTTTGCTCGGATAAAATCATAAAGGATATTTAATTCATTTTGATTATTGGAGTTGATTTCCAGCTTAGAAATATTGTTTGATAAAACCTGCATTATTTTATTTGATAGAGAATCCGTAAGAATATTAAAGATCTGAAGATTGGTTTTTACTTGCCCTGAAGAGAGATTACTTAAAACTAAAATAAATAAAAGAAGCTGGAATAATGAAGATTTAATTCCAGCTCTTAAAGAATATTTAAATGAAATTCTCAGATTCTTCCTGCAGCTAATTTTTGTAATCTTTTAATTCTTTCCTCAATTGGTGGATGTGTCGAAAACAATTTTCCAATTCCACCAAACAACGGACTTACAATAAACATATGAGCAGTTGAAGGTTCAACATTTCTCATATGATGTAGCTGGTTCGATCTTGAAATTTTCGCTAAAGCTGAAGCTAATGCAAGAGGATTTCTACTAATTCTTGCTCCACCTTCATCAGCCATATATTCTCTCGAACGTGAAATTGCCAATTGCAGTAATGTAGCAATTATGGGTGAAAGAATAATGAGTAATAAACTTCCTAATCCACTATCACCATCTCTGTCATTTCCTCTTCCAAACATTGCAAGCCAACCTGCCATATGAGCAATGTATGAGATTGTTCCAACCAAAGTAGCAGCAATTGTACTAATTAAAATATCTCGATTTTTTACGTGAGCTAATTCGTGAGCCATTACACCCGCAATTTCATCATCGTTAAGACTTTGTAAAATTCCTGTTGTTGCTGCTACTGCTGCATTTTGAGGATTCCTGCCAGTTGCGAAAGCATTTGGAGTTGGATCATTAATAATATAAACTTTCGGCATTGGTAAGTTTGCATTCTGAGCTAATCTTTCAACCATATCATAAAATTTAGGTGCTTCGGCTCGGGTTATCTGTTTAGCTCGGTACATCGAAAGAACTATTTTATCCGAGAACCAATAAGAACCAAAATTCATTGCAAGTGAGAAGATAAATGCTATAGTCATTCCGGAATTTCCTCCGATAGCGTATCCAACAAGAAGGAACAAAGCCATCATTAAAGCCATTAAAAATACTGTTTTAATTGCGTTCATATTTACTCCCTTTGTTTTTATCGAATCAAATTTTTTCTTTTAGATGATTTAACTAAAAAATTGTTTCGTACGCAATATTAATTGTTTTTGAGAATTTCTAAAAAGTCTCTTTCCAATGATTCGTTTGGAAGTTCAATAATTCTTCCTATTTCTGTTTCATTTCTGTAAAAAATAAAAGTCGGGACGAAATTTATATCGAGATGATCAGCTTCATTTCCAAAACCTTTTTTCTTTCGGTCAACGCTGATTATTTCATAATTACTTTCCGAAAAACTAATATTATCAAGAATCTTTAAAAATGCCGGGACAAATTCTCTGCTATCACTACACCACGTTCCCAAAACAATTTTGATTTTTATGTCGTTCAAAAAATCCTTAAGCTGATTTAGAACTTCATTTTCGAATTGATAGTTGTTATAACTTTCTTCAAACCAGCCAACAAATGCAGTATCATTAAATGCTTCTCGAGTACAATAACCTATCAACATTTTTTTGTTTTTTACTGTATCAATTGTAAAATGATTATAATCCTGAGCAACTAAACTGAATGAAAACAACAATAAAATTAAAGTGAAAATTTTCATTTAGAATTATCCTTATTTGAATGCCTAGTATCAATTCCCCATAGTAATTTTTTTCTAAGTGTTGAAAAATAAGTTGAAACCGAAGTTTGAATTAGTTTCAGTTTCTTCTCACTTTTTTTAATTCTTATCTCCAAAGGCGGAGGAACACTGTATGCTCTTTGTCCATCACAACTAACTTGAACATCAATATGAAGTGAATCAGCTTTAATAAGAATTTCCTGATAACTTGGCAGAACAAGTGGTCTGACTGTCAAGCTATGAGGAGAAATCGGAGAAAGTGAAACAACATCAGCTTTGGGACTTATTATAGGACCACCAACAGAGATTGAATAACCAGTGGAACCTGTTGGTGTTGCTACTATAATTCCATCTGCATTAAAAGTAGTAACATATTCATTATCAACCCAGATATTAAGTTCAATCATTTTGGGCCAGCCGCCTTTATCAATTACAATGTCATTAAAAGCAATTATTTCTTCTTCTTTACTGCCAAAAATATTTCCAGAAATTACTATTCTTTCATCAATTACATATTTCTTATTCTTCAAACAATCAATAATGTAATCCATTTGTGATAATTCGGCTTCGACTAAAAAGCCAAGCTTTCCCACGTTCAAACCAAGGACTGGCTTGTCATACTTTAGAGCATTAAAAGCTGTATTGAGCATTGTTCCGTCACCGCCGATTGAAACTACAACATCACATTTTTGGTACAACTCATCATCTTCTGCAATAAATTCCTCCGCTAATTCGATCTTGAACTTTCCGTTAAATTCGAAAAGAGATTTGGTTAGAATATATTCTATATTGTTCTCTTTTAATTTGGCTGTGAAAGAAGATACAATTTCAATTATATTTTCTTTAGTAATGTTTGCGACTATTCCAACTTTCATAGTTTTTAATTTTTCTTATTTAAAATTAACTAATCTTTTATCAAGAACTTATCCACAATTGAAATTACTTCGTTTTCATCAATAAGATTTATATCGAGATTGGAACCGAATCCATATTTGGATTTTAAGTAATCAATATTAGCTAAATTGTTTTTTATTTCTTTTGGATAAATAAAGACTCCTTCTACGCCTGCTTCTTCCGGATATGGATGAAATCTGCCAAAATGATTTCCATTTGAAATACAAACAAAAGGAGTATTGACACTTGCTGCGAAATGAACTGCACTAGTTTCATTTGTGATGAGCAACTCTGCACCTGCTATGAGTTTTGCAAATTCAGGTAAATTAGTTTTACCAACAAAATTTTTTACTCTGTTAGTTACAAAGTGTTTGAATATTTTCTCAACGATTTTAACATCTGAGTTTGAGCCAGCCAAAACAATCAGAAACTTATAATTATTAACAATATGGAAAATAACTTTTGAAAATTTTTCTACCGACCATCTTCTTTTTGTATCGTTAGCCCCCGGAAAAATTACTATGTATTTTTCTTCAAAATCAAATGAATCAATTTCATTAGTGTCAAGATTTGGTTTTCTGATATCCAGATTATAATTCAAAATCTTTGAGATGAATTCTCTATTCCTTTCAAATTCAAAAATTATTTTGTCTGATGTTGAAATTAAATTTGTATAAAATTTATCCGTAAGTAAATTTCTTTTCCATTTAACATAGTTATCCGGAGAACCAACACTTCCAATTCGATTGGTTGCTCGGCTGGTTTTAATGATAGAATCACCAAAAAGAATTTCTCTTGAATAAGCACAATCAATAACGGTTTCAAAACCGGATTTGTAGATTGAATTCAGAAGTTGAAATTTATAGAAGAGATTATTGCTGAATTTGTTTCTATCCAACCAAAGAAAATTATCAACTGATTCTTTATCAAATTTTTCAGCTAAATCTTTCCAGACAATATTTCCAAGAAGAGTAATTTTATAATTCCTATAGCTGTCACTTGTTTTAAAGAATTTCAAAAAATTTCTGAATAATAAATAATCTCCTATCGAATCAAGTTTGATTAGTAATAAAGTCTTTGGTGTTTTTTCCTGCTTCTGAAAAGAAAGGATAGTATCCAAAATCAGATAAATCAAATATTTGATGAGATTGAAGAATTTTATTTTTATCAGTTTTAAGGTCATAAAACAGAATTATCTTTTAATAGAAGATGATCTGAAAAAGTTTTGCTTTTCATAAAAATCTTAAGAAGTGAAGACAAACCCGCCTTTACAGAAATTTTTATTAAAATAGGATTGACATTGATCTTTTTGTTTCTTGAAAGAAGATGTAATTCACCAAGATTGGAATATTTCAAACCAAGTAAAGACGCAATCTTTTCGAAAGTTCTGGTTGAATAAAAAGAAATATGTTGCCCGTGATCAAATCCATAATACCACCAATCTATATCCGGAATTTTGCAGGAATAAGTAACAGTAGAAAACAAAATATTATCTGAAAGATTTAACATTTTTTTTATCTCTTGAATTGGGTTTTCAAAATGCTCGAATACTTCGAAAGCTGTGAGCAATTCATATTTAATGTGATCGTTTTTCATTTCAAATCCTCTTGCAAGAAGATTTTGAGTGTAGTCATCGTGCCAATAGAAATCAAATCCGATATCTCTCATCAATCTTGTAAAAATTCCATAACCTCCTGCATAGTCGAGAAATTTTTTTGTTCTATTAAAATGGAAGAAGAGAATTATTGAAGCAACACGAGAGAAGAAAATATTTCTCAACATTATTCCTGTGTCAGAAAGATTAATTGGATTTTTATACGCCTCTTCAAGCCAAAATGGTTTTTCTGTGAACAAATAACCACAAGCAGTGCATTGATAATATTTAACGTCATACTTATTCAAGATTTTTGTAACAAAAGCAATGTCAGAATTTTGATCACAAATTTTACATTTAATTATTTCCATAAACTTCTCTATAGTATTTGTTCAAAAGATATTAAGACCACTTTTGATTTCTCCAAATTTTAACAATTGAATTTAATCCGATTTGACTAAGTATTTTTTTTATAAAGGTTCGAATTATTCTTAAACTATAATGAAAGAAAGATTTAGAATTCCAAAGATTATGAGTTTTCAATGCTTTTTTGGTTTCTTTAATAGATGCGATTTCATTCTCCCACGAAGCTCCTCCAGCGTTCATTACAACTAATGGCTTTTCGTAAAAATAAAAGCCTATTTTTTTCAAATCATACTTTTTGGAAAGTCTACAAACAAACTCAAAATCCATTGAAAATCTGAAAGACAAATTAAATTCTCCTACTTCTTCGAATAGCTTCTTTCGTATAAACATAGTTGGATGATTAAGTGGCATAGCAACTCTCACATCGCACAATAACGGTCTCCTTAAATTACTTCCGAATTTTTCATCAATAAATAAAATATCTCCGTGCACAAAAACGATTTGTTCATTTGAAAATATTTTGACAACATCCTGAAAGACTTCACTATAATAATATTTGTCATCACTATTGAGAATTGTAATGATATCCCCCGAAGCTATTTTAATTCCCTTATTAAAAGCATCTGAAATTCCTTCATCTTTCTCTGAAATTATTATTAGTTTTTCAATGCAGTTATTTTTTTTGTAGAGCTCTGAAATGATTTTCAGCGTTGAATCATTACTGCAATTGTCAACAATAATATGTTCAAACTCTCTGAAATTCTGATTTAAAATAGAGTAAACATTCTCAGAAATAGTTCTTTCAGAGTTAAACGTTGGAGTAATTATGCTGATTTTCATTTCATTTGTGTAATTGATTTTCAAAAATAATACAAGAATCCGAAGAATTACTTTTTATGTCAGATAAAAATATTTTACTTATAACTCTGAGAGCTGATATTGGCGGTGGCCCTCGACACGTAGATTCGATTTTTAATAATCTTAAAAATAATTTCAACTTATTCGTAGCATCTCCTATTGAAGAGCCTTACGGAATTAAATGGCATAACGAACTAAAATCCACTAACAAATTTCTGGAATTACCTCACAGAAAACTTTCCCTGATATATCTGATGAGATTAAAATCTTTTTCACGAAAGAATAAAATCAAAGTTGTTCACGCTCACGGAAGAGGTGCTGGAATTTATGGCAGGTTGTTAAAAATATTTAAGCCAAAAATAAAAGTAATTTATACTTTACACGGTTTTCACATTTCATCCTTCAAGTCATTCAAAAAAATTATCGCTCTTTTAATTGAACGTTTTCTCAGTAGGTTTACAGACATCTTTATCAACATATCAGAAAATGAAAGAGCTTCGGCTGTTTCACATAAAATTTTGGATGAGAAAAAATCTTGTATAATTTATAATGGCATTGCTGATAAGTTTGATAGTTCTGTTGATATGAAACTTCTCAGGCAGAATTTGAACTTACCTGAAAACAAATTTATAGTTTGTTATCTAACCAGATTTGACAAGTTAAAAAACGTTGCAACATTTATTCAAATTGCCAAATTACTTGAGAATGAAAAGGATATTTATTTCGTTTTAGCCGGCAACGGTGACGAGATGAATAAGGTAAAAGACTCAATTCAAGAAAGTAATCTGAAAAATATTTTGCTGACTGGCTTTGTAAATAATCCGATTGAATATTTAACCTCATCCGACATTTATCTTTCAACTGCGGAAGTTGAAGGACTACCTTATTCAATTATTGAAGCGATGATGTGTGGTAAACCTGTAATTGCATCAAATGTGAGAGGGAATAACGAATTAGTTATTGATGAATTAAATGGATTTTTATTCGAGCTAAATAATTTATCACAAGCAGTAGATAAAATTCTTAAACTAAAAAATGATAAAAAATTGTATGATGAATTCTCAGTAAACGGAAGGAAAAGATATTTCGATTTTTTTACTGAAGATGTTATGATCGAAAAGTTAAAAAAAGTCTATGAAAGTTTTTTAAGATGAAGATTGCAATCGTTCACGAGTGGTTAGTTAATTACGCTGGTTCAGAACGAGTTGTAGAATCTTTTGTAAATATTTTTCCCGAAGCAGATGTTTTTGCATTGGTAGATTTTCTAAACGATGAGCAACGCAAACAAATTCTTAAAGGTAAATTTGCAATTACTTCATTCATTCAAAATCTTCCATTTGCAAGTAAACATCATAGAAAATATTTGCCTCTATTTCCAAAAGCGATTGAATCGTTCGACTTATCAAAATATGATTTGATTTTATCAAGCTCGCACGCTGTTACAAAAGGAGTCAGAAAGAAAAAGAATCAACTTCATATCAGTTATTGCCACTCACCAATGCGATATATCTGGGACGAAGCAGAACGATATTTTGATTCAGCTAATTTGAACAAAGGAATAAAAAAATTACTCGCCACCAAGATTCTCAAGTATCTGCGAAATTGGGATTTGAAAACAGCTCAGTTACCTGATTATCTTATCGCAAATTCAAATTTCATTGCCGAAAAAATTAAAAGAATTTATGGAAGAAATTCAGATGTGATTTATCCTCCTGTTGACGTAGATAAATTCGAATTGCACGAAAAGAAAGCTGATTTTTATTTAACAGCATCGCGTTTAGTGCCTTATAAAAAAGTTGATTTGATAGTTGAAGCATTTTCAAAAATGCCTGATAAGAAACTAGTTGTCGTTGGAAGCGGACCCGAGTCTGAAAAAATAAAATCAAGATTAAGTTCTAATATTCAATATCTTGGTTATCAGGATTTTGCTAATCTTAAAAAGTTAATGCAACAGGCAAAAGCTTTTGTATTTGCAGCTGAAGAAGACTTTGGAATAATAGTCATTGAAGCAATGTCATGCGGTACTCCTGTAATCGCATTGAATAAAGGCGGAACTGCCGAAACTGTGATTGATAATTTTACTGGTGTTCACTTCTGTTCCCAATCCACTGATAAAATAATTAATGCAGTCAGGAGATTTGAAAGCTCATCGGGAAATTTTAACCCAAAAGAGATTTCAAACTATGCAAAGAGATTCAGCAGAAGTATTTTTGAATCGAATATTAAAAATT
>CAKZLD010000145.1 GCA_937125135.1 uncultured Ignavibacterium sp. | reverse complement strand
TTGATACATCATCCCAAAATCCTTATAGCCTCTGTCTGATAATATTACTGATTTGCTCGGCATTTGCATATTCTGGGTGTGTTTTACATCTGATCTTTTTCATTCGGTGATATATATGTATTTTGGTAAACAGCCGTCGTAGTCAAGCATTGTATGGAGTTTTATTGCTCCTTTCTCCCGTTTGTATTTTGCCCAATCAAATACTTTCAGGCATAGACTGATTATCGTGCTGTCCAGCAAGTTAATCTTTCTTATCTGAAGATTTGCTTGGACTTTTACTCTGCACGCCTAAATGACTTAAGTTCCTTGTTATTGAAAGTAGTCAGTTTGTAATTTCTCTTATTGACTGCGATTTTAATAAGTGACAAAATAACATTGTTACCAGATGTGTTCAGCTATTTATTCCTTTATTGTGCTTATCTGTTTGATATTTTTCTACGACTTTTCTTAAAAGATTTCTGTCTAAATGATGTATTATTTGGCTGAAAAGTATTACATTTACCATTAGTCCCTCGATAAAGTTTGGTGTTTATATTTTTTGTCAAACAAATTTACCTCCTTTATCTGAGGAATGTTTTTTTATCGTTTTGAACAGAGGTGCCTTTTAGTTGATTGATAGTTAAAGGTATATTTCTAAAAAATTAAAATAGAATAATGACATCCAACAAACGTTTGTATTTAATTCTTTCATTTTGTCTGGTTCCTCTTATTTTTCCTTTAATAGCAATGAACATTTCAGAAGAAGTTAATTGGTCATTATTTGACTTTATTATTGCTGGTTTTCTTTTACTTCTTTTGGGTTTATTTATTGAGATAATTTTTAGAAAAGTTAAGAAAGCAAAAAATAAAATAGTTTTTATTGCTCTTTTATTTTTAATTATCACAATAGTTTGGCTCGAACTCGCAGTTGGAATTATAGGAAGCCCCTTTGCCGGGTCATAAAAAAATTTAACTTCAAAAAAATTTTATCTGATTTTCAAAACAACTAATTTCACTTTAATAATTTTTTAGTGTGAATAAAATGCAAGAAGAAAAAAGCACCAACAAAATAAGAGATACCTTTCTGATAATAGCCGCCACAATAATTTTAATAGCAGGAATTAAAGCGGCAGAGACTTTACTTATTCCAGTCTTGCTTGCGGCGTTTATCGCGATTGCTTGTTCTCCGCCTTATTTATGGATGCAAAGAAAAGGTATTCCAAAAGCTATTGCAATAGTGCTTATTATTTTAGTTTTTCTTGTAATGATTTTTCTTTTCGGTTTGCTGATAGGAACATCTATCGCAGATTTTACATCGAAACTTCCTCAATATCAAGCCAAACTCGAAAGTCAGACTCAAGTAATAATTACTTGGCTTATTAATGAAAAAATTCTTGAGCCGGATTTTCGTCTCACAAGTACGATTAACCCCAGCTCAATTTTATCAATTATAGGTGATACTCTAAATCAATTAAGTGGTTTATTTACAACTGGATTTCTGGTTGCGTTTATTGTTGTTTTTATGTTACTCGAAGCCTCAAGTATTCCTCCAAAACTAAAAAAAATGTTTACTAATTCATCGAGCAAACTACGCAGAAGCGAAGTAGTTTATTACAACATAAATAAATATATCGGAATTAAAACCATAATCAGTTTAATAACAGGAATTCTTGTTTATCTTCTTTTGTTGTTCATTGGTGTTGATTATCCATTGCTATGGGGAATTTTGGCATTTGCTTTTAATTATATACCGAATATTGGTTCAATCATAGCGGCAATTCCTCCGATTCTTTTATCAATAATTCAGTTTGGTTTCATTGAAGCAATTTGGGTATTGATTGGATATGTGGTCATAAATACAGTTATGGGAAATATTATTGAGCCGAAATTTATGGGACAAGGTTTAGGTTTATCAACTCTTGTGGTTTTTCTTTCTCTAATTTTCTGGGGCTGGCTTTTGGGTCCAGTTGGGATGTTGCTTTCAGTTCCTTTAACGATGACTATTAAAATTATTCTTGATAGTTCAGATGAAACAAGGTGGATTGCAATATTATTAGGGCCTGAATAAAAAGAAAATCTTTATTTAAAAGTAAATATTTTTCTGTGTCTTTGAGAGGTAATAGTTCAATATCGTATTTATCAATATTCACATCGAGAATACCGTGATGAGAGAGCAGTATTTTTCACTACATATTTCAGTAAAGAAATTACATACCGCTACATCATAAAAGC
>CAKZLD010000144.1 GCA_937125135.1 uncultured Ignavibacterium sp. | reverse complement strand
TTTTTCAAAGACTATTTTGATTTTGGATTAGCTGGTAAAATTGACACTCTAATCTGGATAAGACAAAAGTTTCTTTATGGAACTACAACTCAAGGTGCCGGATTAAATCCCTGGTATTTAGGAAGCGGATCACAACAAGAACTTTCGAGAGATTTGTTTGTTTCTCGTAGAAATGGTGGAAGCGGTAAACCACAATCATTTTTATTGATAAATGATCATCCGACTCAGTGGAGAGGTGTATGGGTGAATTCAAATCATCCAAATCAATGGTTTAAAGACTACACCGGAAGAGCAATAAACAAACAAGCAGCAGCTGATGGAAGGGTTGAACTTTGGGCTCCTCCGAGAAGTTACGCTATTTATGTTCCCGATACTACTCAGACAATTAATTATCCTCCAGTTCTTGAAAAAATTCCGGATTTGGTAGCTTATACTAACGCACCTTTTAGATACCAAATTCGTGCTTCTGATGCAAATAACTCTCAGTTAAATTTTAGTATGACCGGAAATCCAAACTGGTTGAATCTTTCTTCTTCAGGATTATTGTCTGGAACACCAGCTTTTGCTGATACAGGTATTAGACAAATTATAATCCAAGTCAGTGACCCTTTAGGTGCTACTGATAGAGATACTTTTTATCTCACAGTTAGATTTAATTTGCCACCAACAATCCAATCCGTTAATGATACAACAATTAGAGCTACTTACAGATTTGAGAAACAACTTTTTGCTTCCGATCCTAATTCTGATACTTTAAGTTTTAGATTTAATCTTGCTCCAAACTGGTTGAATCTGGATAGTCTCTCTGGTTTAATGGTCGGAACACCTTCTATTAATGATACGGGATATTATAATATCAGAGTATTAGTAACTGATAATAAAGGTGGATTTGATTCAACTGCATTTAATATCAATGTAATTAAACCGCCAGATTCTATTATTTATGGATATGGAAAACCAACAATTGATGGGAATGTAAATTTGTCAGCTAATGATTGGCTTGAGCAGTGGCGAATAGTTTTGGATTCTAACTCTGATTCTTATTGGAGAACTCCTGACTCTCTTGACAATGAAATGTTAGCAATTTACTCAACGTGGGATGCTGACTCACTTTATTTGGGTATTGATTATGTAATTAACGATTCATACAACACAATGATGTTATACATTGACGCTGGAAAACAAGGAGGAGTAACAAACTTTCATTCGAGTAGTTATATCGGAGAGTATCAAAAGAATTTCCGATTCAGACCTTCTGATGCGATAGACTGTTTTGCAGCAATTTATTATTTAAATCAACCTTCATTTTATTTGTTAGAAAATAATAACAGTGTAAATAAAACTACTGAAATAAACGGGAGGAGAGGACAGAATGCTCGTGGAGCAGAATTAGCAATAGCATGGAATACAATATATGAACTTGGCGCCGGTCTTGTTCCTCCAAATGTTAAATTAAAAGTTGTGGGGCTTGTTGCTGGTGGATTTAATTGGGGAGCGGGAGACTCAGCACCTGACAATCCTGATGTGAACGGCGACAGTGGACCCGATAGTTTGATATTCTTAGCATATATTTATCCTGATACAAATGGCAACGGAATTCCAGATCCAACTTTAATCATTACTTCAATTAAAGAAGATAAATCTGATTTCATTCCAGAAGAATTTTATCTTTATCAGAATTATCCAAATCCATTTAATCCAAACACAGTTATCACTTATCAGCTTTCTGAAAAGAATTTAGTTACTCTAAAAGTATTTGATGTCCTTGGAAGAGAGATAGCTACGCTCGTTAATGAAGTCCAATCTCCGGGCAAGTATAATATTAGGTTCAATGGAGATGGTTTGTCAAGCGGTATTTATTTATATCAATTAAAATTTGGTGATAAAATTCAAACTCGCAAAATGATTTTATTGAAATAATTAATATATCCGTCAAATCCCCTCTCAGTAGGGGATTTTTTATATTTCCAAATGAATTCTAAAATTCATTTCTCTATTTCGAAGTTTTGAATTTATTTATAGTTTCATCGTTACTATTTTTCACAAGAAAAAATTTAAGGATAATAAAATGAAATTTGAACGTTCTGCAGGAATTCTTTTACATCCTACTTCTCTTCCATCTAAATATGGTATTGGTGATTTGGGATATGATGCTTATAAGTTTGTTGATTTTTTAGAAAAAGCTGGTCAGAAACTATGGCAGGTTTTTCCGCTCGGTCCGACTGGATATGGTGATTCTCCATATCAATGTTTTTCTGCTTTTGCTGGTAATCCAAATATTATTTCTCCTGATAAACTGATTGATGATGAATTACTCACGCTTAATGAAGTCTTGCCCATACCTGAGCATAATCCTTTTCAAATTGATTTCGGTAAAGTCATTGAATACAAAAAACAAATCTTAAAATCTGCTTATAATAATTTCAAAAAGAAGATTAAAAAATTTGAAGCAGAGTTCAAATCTTTCTGCTCTGAGAATGAAGATTGGTTAGAAGATTTCTCACTTTTTATGGCAGCAAAAGAATATCACGATGGCATAGTCTGGAAAGATTGGGATAAAGGTTTAGTTCATCGTGATGAAAATTCTTTGAAAGAATGGAAGATTAAACTTCAGGATGAAATTCAATATCAGAAATTTGTTCAATTCATCTTTTTCAGACAGTGGAATGAACTCAAAAACTATACGCATTCGAAAGGAATAAAAATTATTGGTGATATGCCGATTTTTATCGCTTACGATAGCGCTGACTTGTGGGCAAATAAAAAACTTTTCACTGTTGATGAAGATGGAAATCTTGAAACAGTTGCAGGAGTTCCACCAGATTATTTTTCTCCAACAGGTCAGCTTTGGGGAAATCCATTGTATAGATGGAAAGAAATGGAAAAAGATGATTTCCTTTGGTGGAGAAAAAGATTTGCTAATCTTTTCAAACTTGTTGATATAGTCAGAATTGATCACTTCAGAGGATTTGAAGCATTTTGGGAAATTCCTGGAGATGCACCAACAGCTGAAACCGGAAGATGGGTAAAAGCTCCGGGCGACAAATTATTCAAATCAATTAAAAAACATCTTGGTGACGTTCCGATTCTTGCTGAAGACTTGGGAGTAATAACTCCCGAAGTTGAAAAACTACGTGATGATTTTGAATTTCCCGGAATGAAAATTCTGCAATTTGCATTTGGAACTGGAATGGAAACGAAATTCCTTACTCATAATTTTATTCCGAATTGTGTTGTTTACACAGGCTCGCACGATAATGATACTACTCGAGCTTATTTTGAAAAAGCAAAAAAAGATAAGAAGTCTGATATTTATGAGCATGTTCAAAAATATCTAAATTACTTCGGAGATGATATTGTTTATGAATTGATCCGACTCGCTTATGCATCAGTAGCTAACATTGTAATAATTCCGATGCAAGATATTCTTAATTTAGGTGAAGAAGCACGAATGAATTTCCCCGGCAAACTTGGTGGAAACTGGAGCTGGCGATTTACATGGGAGCAAATTTCAGAAGACCTTCACTTAAAATATTTTGGTCTGGCAAAACTTTATGAAAGACCACCTGCTCCGAAAAAAGTTGAAACAATAATCACAGAAGAATTAGAAAATTAAAAATCATTTAAGGAGTTAATTTGAAAGCAAAATTATTTTTTTCAATTACATTATTAACTTTTTTAATTGTGTCTTGCAAAAGTCCGGGCTCTGACAATTTGAGTTGGTATGAAAATCTTGAGACAGCTTTGGAAAAAGCTAAAAGCGAGAACAAATTTGTTTTAGTAAATTTCACTGGAAGTGATTGGTGCATCTGGTGTCAGAGATTAAGCAATGAAGTATTCTCTCAAAAAGAATTTGAAAATTTTGCAGAAGAAAATCTCATTCTTGTTAAAATAGATTTTCCCAAAAACATTGAACAATCAATGGAAACAAAAATGTACAACAATCAACTCGCTCAAAGATTTGGAGTTGAAGGATTCCCAACGATTTTTATATTAAATAAAAATGGAGAAGTTACTCTTCGGACAGGCTATCAACCAGGTGGCGCTGGCAATTATGTAAATCACTTAAAAGAGTACATGTGAGAAATTTTTAATCAATAAAAAAAGTCACACTTTTATCGCAATTACGATTGGGTGTGACTTCTTTTTTTATAATCACAAATTAAATTATTTACCTAAAACTGCGTCCTTTGCTTGCTTAGCAATTCTGAATTTCAAGACTTTCTTTGCAGGAATTTTCATTGTTTCGCCTGTAGCAGGATTTCTTCCCATTCTTGCTTTACGGTTTACTACAACAAGTTTTCCCAAGCCAGGAATTACAAAAGCTTTTTTAGCTTCTTTGTAAGAAAGTGAAACTAATTCATCAAGAAACTGACCTGCAAGTTTTTTTGTAACTCCGGTTTTCTTTGCGAGATGATCAAGAATTTGACCTTTGGTCATTGATTTTGCTGCCATAACAAATGCTCTCCTTTCAATAGATTTTGTTGATCTCACAAGCGAAAATAAGCACTTATCTTCACAAATAAAAAATTTTTACACCTTATCAATACGTTTTGATATTGACTTAAGCTTCATTGATACTAAATTTTGTTATACAATTTGAGTTATTTATGAAATTAATTTTATTCTCGTTGTTCATTTTCCAGATAATCTCAACAGCTCAGATAGACACTACTATAATAAACGATGAAGATTCATCCTTTACTTTAAGCGATACATTATCTGTTATTTCTCCTAAACCTGATACTCTTATTCCAATTTTTAATAAACCATTATTCGATAAAAGTTCTTTTATTTCAAATGAAAAAATTATAAACACAAACTATCGTTATACGGGCGATGTTATTTCATTAAGCCCAGTATCAAGTATCAGAGATTATGGTTTCGTTGGTTACCCAAATACTCTTAGTTTATACGGAAATGTTCCTAATTCTGTTTCAATATTGAAAGATGGCTTGATGCTGAATGAACGATTTATGAACTATTTCAATTTGAATATGCTTCAAACAGAGGAAATTGATTCCATCGAAATAATTCCTCTGCCAAGAGGAGCTTTATATTCTTCATACCTAAATCCAACAAGTGCAAATATCATTACAAAAGATTTTCTTCCAACCGAACCATATTCAAAAATAAAATATTATCAAGGACCAGATAGAGAAGCTTTGATAAATGGTTATTTCAATGCTAAAGTTTTGAAAAAACTTTTTTTCACTTTTTCTGTAACTAATAGAATAAAAGATGAAACTTACAGAAACAATGATTTTTCAATCTGGCAGGGAAATTTCAGATTTAAATATCTGCTTTCAAATCAATTGAATTTAATTTTTTCTTATGATTTGAACGATTACAAGTTGGGTTATAATGGCGGTGTTGATTACGACAGCGTATTAAAACTAACATCTAAAACAGAGGACTTACTTTATGATCCTATTGCTGCTCCTGTACTTCTACCAAACGGTGAGATAAAACTATCTTCACAAATGCCAAGACTTACTCTTAAATCAAAATTTTTCAATTGGTTGAATTCTGATCTTAGTATTTTCTATTTATTTAATAAATCAGAGCAAAAAACATTTAGATACGGTTACAATGAAGATAAAGTTTTGGGAATTCATTCTGATAATAAATTGATTTTTAATAATATGGAATTACGCTTGCTTTTAGATTATGAAAAGATAAAAGATTACGTAGTGAGAGAAATTTATTATGATAACTTTATAAACACATCCAATCTAATCTACTTGTCGAAAAGTAAAATAAACTCAGATTTATTTTCTGTTGGAAGCTACGTTACTCTGAAACCTTTTTCTGAAAAATTTTCGCTTTCCCTTTTTTATAAAACATCCAGACTGAAAGAGAATAGAGAATCCGAAATAATTGAAACTCCAGGACTGATAAAACACGTTTTCATAAATTATGTAAATAATCTTCAAAACTCTTCTGTTGGGATTGATTTAAATACAAATATCAGTGAAAAGATTTCTGTTTATTTGGGCTATGCGCTCATTGGCAAATATCTTTCAAAAACAGATTTGAAGTATCTATTATTTGAATCTTCGATTAAATATAAAGATGAATTGGTTGATGCAAATTTTAGATACTTTATCAATGAATTTAACAACACAACATATATCGCAAACCCACGTTTTCCAACATTTTATTACACTACCTCTTTTGGAGATTTATCAGGAATTTCAATTGATATTAATTTGAATTACAAATTCCTTTTGCTTGAATCACGAACAAACTATTTCTGGAAAGCTGAGCAAAAAAAATTATATAATCTGCCCTCGTACACCTCACGAAATGGTATTTATTACTATGATAAAATGTTCAACAACAATCTTGATTTGAAGACTGGAATAATAATCAACCTGATAGGTAATCAATTGACAATTTCTGAATTCAGAAATTCATTTTCAGAAATTGAAACTAAACCAGTTCAAACTATTGATTTTACTCTAAGCGGGACAATTCAGAAGAAAGCAACTTTGTATTTCGTTTGGGAAAATCTATCAAACAAAAAATATTTTTTAGTACCTTATTTCCCAATGCCGGAGCGTAATATAAGGTTTGGAGTTAGTTGGGAGTTTTTGAACTAAAAATTGATTTTTAACCAAAACTCTATTAGTTTAGTTTGTAATCAAATAAAAATAATCAAATGGAAGTTCAGGACAGAGATTTACTAATTGCCGTTTCGAAAAAGAACGCAAAAGCATTGGAGCAAATCTACGATAAATATTCACCTTTGCTTTTCACTCTAATCAATAGAATTATAAAAGATGAGAGAAAAACAATTCAAGTTTTAACAGAAGTTTTTGCAATTCTATGGTTGAAAGCCGATTTAATTTTACAAAACTCAAATCAATTCTATGTGATTATGGTAAATCTCGCAAAGAATAAAGCTCTTGATACTGTGAGAAGAAGTACTGGATTAGTAACAGAACCATACACCGATGAGTACGAAAATGAAATTATAATTCCGAAAATTTTTTGTGATGATGAATTAAGCTTGGATTTCTTATTGCGTGAACGTGAATCAATAAGTTTGATTTTTTCTCAACTTACAGAAGCTCAGCTTTATGTTCTTTCTCTATCTTATTTCAAAGGATTAACTATCAATGAAATAGCGAAAGAACTTAACTTGCCTGTTACTACAATCAGTGACAAAATAAAAGTAGCTTTTTCAGGATTAAAAGACAATCTCGCAATGGCTGGATTTTAATTATGAACAAAGAAGAAATAAAAAATTATTTTGAAATTGCTGCTTTGGGCTGTATAGATAATGAACAATACAGACAATTTATTCGTGCAGTAAATGGAGATGAAGAGTTAAAGAAAGAATTTGGGAAATATCAAAAAGTTGCTTCTCTTATTCCTTTCTCTCTGAAAATCGAACAACCACCAGCAGAAACAAAGAACAAAGTTGTTCTGGGAATAAAAAAAATAATAATGAATAAAGTAATAGAAACTAAAACTCAAGTTCAATCTACTGAAGAAAAAAAATCTGAAGTTATTGAAAAAGAACCTATCGCTGAAAAAAAAGAAGAGCTAAATGAACTTGCAAAAGAGGAAATAATAAATGATGAAGTTCAACAACCCGAAGAAATAATCAAAGAAAATTTAGAAGAGCCAGAATTAGAGGGAGAAAATTTTAATAAAAATTTTATCGAGGAAGCAATTAACAAAATAAACTACGAATCTGAAGATAAATATCCTCCTAAAGTGAAATTAAACATAGACTATGGTCCTGTTCTCAAAGAAGAGATAGTGGAAGAAGTAACAAAAAAAATCAAAAAAACTTTAAGCTATCAATTTGAAGATTTCGAAAATAAAATCAGCAGAAAGAATAAAACTACAAACATTCTTTTAGTGTTGATAACCTTACTTCTACTTTTACTAATAGGTTGGAATTTGTATCAGTTTTTCTATCCAATTGAAAAAAGGGTTGAGATCAAAAAAGAGATAAAATTACCTGCGGTGGAATCTGGGGATAGTTTGGTGAGATAAAAATATTCTTTAATCTATCTCCCTTAATCAAATTTTTAGAAAATATAATTTACTTTTTAGATTTCTGAAATAACCTCTTGATATAGTCTTCTGGATTTTCTAAAATTGGGTCATACTCAGATTTATGAATTCTCTTTGAATCATAATCTATCTTTACATCTTGGATGAACTTCTCAAAATCTTTGTTTTGTTCGCACAGTTTATTCATAGTTTCCCAATCAAGATTGGTTTTGATTTTTGCAGGAAAGAGAACTAATGATGAATCGATATCCTTAAAATCTAAGTGAATAATACCAATACCAAATGAAGTTGTTAACCTTTCAAGCTCTGCTAATAAGTCATCATCTTGAACTATGTCTGCTGAAACCAGATAGCCTTCGTTTGCCCAAGATGAGTTTGAAACCGCCTGAAAATAAGATTCTCTATAATTAGATTTATTTATTGATTTTTTTATTTCGAAAGAAAATAATTTAACAGTATTATTATCAGATAAGCGATTAAACTCAATAAGATTATTGTTCCAATCTTCAAGCGGGAGATAAAATCCTACCATATCAGGATGTAACCATTCGTTGTATCCTCTTCTTTTCGAAACTTCATGATAAATAGTTTTTGTAAAGATATTTTTTCCCCTACCAAAAGCAGGATTAGAATAGACAAAGTAAGTTAATAGAGGATGTAGATCTCTTTCATTAAAATTAAACTGTGAAGTTTTTTCTTTTCTTTCATAAGATTCGATTCGGTTGAGAAGTTCCTCAGAAATCTCATTTTTTCTGGAGGCAAGGAAAAATCTAACCGGATTATTTCCAATTCTAATGAATTTTGAATCGGGATTTTCTTTAACTTCAACATATAACCTTGCTCCCAAGGAAGCCCAGGGAGTTTTACCGGTGCTCGAAAGTTTTTTATTTAATTCTAATTCCACTCCACGTTGCCAAATTTCTTGATGCGTCAGTGGTTTATCTGCATCAGTTAAAACTTCCATCGCAAAATCCAAAAAAGTATAGGCCATATCCACCTCCAAATTTAAATTATTTAATTGCTCAGATTAACTTGCAAAAACTTTTTGTCAAATTTAGGAAATTAAGTCATCTTCTGCTTTTCGTTTTTTATCCACATACAATAATAAAAAAATAACTATCGCTATAATTCCAATTCCAACAATCAGCTTTGGGATTGAATTTATAAACACATCAAACTTGAAACTCATTCGTGCATAAATAAAATTGAAACCGAGCAAAAAGAACACAGCAGAAATAATCAAGTAAAAAAATTTTTTACCATTCAAAAAAGAAAAAAAGGAGGACAAGCCACCAGCCACTAATAATGCTGGCATTAGCATTCTACTTGGATTCCAAATAATGAATGAATTTATAACCAAAAGTATAACACCACTGAAGAAAATGAATCCGCCAGCAAAAATTCCCGCTGAATTTTCAGTCTGAAACGATTTGATAAATATTCCTAATCCTAATGCAATAACCAAGTATGAGATTACTTTATTACTCAGCAATTCAGGAAAAAGAAAATCAACAATAAATGCTATGATAATTACAATAATTCCTGCTATCAGGATTTTTCTTTTACTCATAAGATTCTTTGCCCCATACTCGAAGCAACTAATTCGGCGGCGAAGATTGCACTTGTATTTCGAATATCAAGAACGGGATTTATCTCAGCAACTTCAAGAGAGGACATACATCCACATTCTGCAATTGTCTCCATTAAAAGATGAGCTTCTCTGTAATCAAGTCCGCCTTTGACTGGTGTCCCGACACCTGGAGCAATTAATGGATCAACACTATCAACATCAAAACTTACGTGAATGTGATCAACTTGTTTTCGAAATTGTTTTAGCACTTTTGTAATGACTCTATGTATTCCAAGTTTATCTATATCGGACATTGTATAAACAGTGGGATTAAGTTTTTTAATATTTTGTTTTTCTTCTTCATCAACACTTCTGATACCAATCAAAGCACAATTCTCTGGATTCAGTTTCGGAGAAAAGCCATAAAAATCAACTAGTGCTTTATGACCTAAACCCATAGATGCAGCCAGTGGCATTCCGTGAATATTTCCGCTCGGAGTTGTTAAATGAGTGTTCATATCAGCGTGTGCATCAATCCAAATGACTCCAAAAGATTTTTTTTCTTTTCTGCAATGAGCCGCAATACCAGCAATAGTTCCCAAAGCCATTGAGTGATCGCCACCAATACAAAGTGGAAAGTTTCCGTCATCTAAAACTTTTTCAACAATTTCAGCTAAAGTTTGTGAAGTTTTTAACACTTCTTCCAAATAACGCAGCTTAGGATCACCAATTTACTGCTTTTCCATTATTTCTATAAAAACATCTCCCAAATCTTCAACTATATAACCAAGATTACGAAGTTTATTTTCCAAATCTGCTATTCTTAATGCCGAAGGTCCCATATCTACTCCTCTTCGTCCAGAGCCAAGGTCCATCGGAAAACCAATAACTGAAATTTTTTCCTGCTTCATTTTAGTTTGAATTTTTTATTTGTTAAAATACTAAGCAAGTTTCAATAATTCTACGAATCAAATGTTTGATTAAAAACTATAATTAAAAATTTCTTTAATAATTTTACACAGATAAAAATAAGATACTTTATGAAACTCGGAACAGAGCCCTGGATAAATGTGGGCATACTTACTGATAGACAAATCAGGTTTGATTTATATGGTGATTATAGCACTAACGTTACAAATAAAACTTTAAGCGGAATCTTTAAGGCAGAATTAAAAGACAATAAAATTCTCTGCTCAGGAAGTTCAATTCAATTTGAGACGGAAGATGAAATCTTTTTCGAACCATCTGATGCTGTCTCTGAAAGTTTTGTATTAAAAGATGTTTTAATCGGAGTAAAGTTTCATTGGGAAAGAAGAGAAAAGCAAAGATTTAACTATTACCTTAAAATCATAAAAAATGGTGATAACTTAACGGCAATAAATTATCTTCCAATCGAAGCATATCTAACCAGTGTTATATCTTCAGAGATGAGCGCCAAATGTTCAATCAATCTTTTGCGCTCTCAGGCTGTCGTTGCGAGAAGCTGGCTTTTAGCTCAACTTCAAAATAAGGACAAAGAAAAATCAAAAGAACCATCTCTAAGACCTTATTCAAATGACCAAGAATTAATTACTTGGTATGACAGAGAAGCACATAAACTATTTGATGTTTGCGCAGATGATCACTGTCAGAGATTTCAAGGAGTAACCAAAGTAACCACCGAGACATCAGGACAGGCAATTGCTGATACCAGAGGAATTGTTTTGATGAGTGATGATGAAATTTGCGATACCAGATATTCGAAATCCTGTGGAGGTATGAGTGAATCATATGAAAATGTCTGGGAACCTATTAAGTACAAATACCTCGTTCCTGTGATAGATTATAAATACGAACCCGAAAATCTAAATTTGAATTTAAAGGAAGAAAAAAATTCAGTAGAATGGATTAAAACAAATGTACAGGCTTTTTGTAATACAAATGATCCAAAAATTCTTAATCAAATTTTAATTGACTATGATCAGGAAACAAAAGATTTTTACAGATGGAAAGTTGAATATTCTCAAAAACAGTTGTCTGAGCTTATCAAGAATAAACTGAATATGGACTTCGGTGAGATATTAGATTTAGTTCCTGTGGAAAGAGGTTATTCTTCAAGACTTATCAAGTTAAAAATAGTTGGAACTAAAAAAAGTTTAATTATTGGAAAAGAGTTAGAAATAAGAAGAGTTCTATCACCGACTCATTTATACAGCAGTGCATTTTATATTGATAAAGAAGATGAAATTGAAGGCATTCCACAGAAATTTATTTTGTATGGAGCTGGTTGGGGACACGGAGTAGGGCTTTGTCAGATAGGTGCAGCCGTTATGGCAGAAAAAGGTTATCAATTTGATGAAATTTTATCTCACTATTTCCCAAATGCATCATTAAAGAAAATTTACTGACATATGAAAATTTTATATTCTTGCCTTTCCGAAAGTTGGGGTGGAATGGAAATGATAACTCTCACTTTCGTTAAAGAATTACTCAAAAGAAATTTTGAGGTAGATTTACTTTGTTTGGAGAACAGTAAAATCCATAAAGAAGCAACTAATGAAAAAATAAATGTTCTACCAATTAAAATTTCCATTTTGAATTACTTGATAAGTTTATTCAAAATTTCAAACCAGATTAAAAAATCAAATTATGAATTAGTGCATACGCAGGCATCCAAAGATTTATGGTTGCTTGTTCCGGCATTGAATTTAATTAACTCAAAAATTCCGTTAATTCTAACAAAACAAGTTGGCTCATTTATAGTTAAGAAAGATTTTCTTCACAGAGTTTTATATCATCGCGTAACGAAGGCTTTTGCAATAAGTAGTGTAATTCGTAATAATCTTCTTTCGACAACAACTTTGACTGAGGATGAAATAGAAATTGTTTACAACGGAATTGATACACAAAAATTCAATCCTGAAAATTCTGATAGAATAAAAATTAGAAAAGAATTTGAAATCAAAGATGATGAAATTGTGATTGGAATGCTTGCCCGCTTTTCACCGGGCAAAGGTCACGAAGAATTTTTGAAAGCAGCAAAATTACTTTCAGATAAATATTCGAATTTGAAATTTTTAATAGTCGGAGAAGCAAGCCATGGAGAGGATGAATATGCAAATCAAATAAGAATTTTAGCTAAGGAATTAGCTCTCGATAATGTAATCTTCACAGGTTTTAGAAGAGATACAAATGATATGCTTGCCGCTATGGATATTTTTGTTTTTCCTTCTCACGCAGAAGCATTCGGAATTGCATTAGCAGAAGCTCTTTCAATGGGAGTTCCGTCAGTTTGTGCCCGAGCGGACGGTGTTCTCGACATTGCTGTTGAAGAGCAAACTTCTCTTTTCTTTAAAAAGGAAAGCTACCTTGATCTTGCATCTAAAACTAAGCTATTGATTGATGATAAATCATTGAGAGAAAAGCTTGGTAACAATTCGAGAGAAAGAGCAATACAGTTATTTGACATAAATATTTCAATGGATAAAACAATTAAAATTTACAATGAACTTATTGAGGAAAGTAAAAAGTAAATTATGGAGCATCGAGTTTATGATAATCAGGAATTAAATCAGCTTTTGGAAGCAAAACAATTATCTGAAGCAACGAAACTTCTTTTTGAACTTCAAAAAAATGATTGGGGCTTGTGCAGAGAAAATTACGAACAATTGAAAAATGTTCAGATTAAAGATTTCAGATTCGGAAGCTATAAAATTAAAGCACAATTTAATCCTGGAAGAATAATTTCAACTTCTGCTAAAGTTGATCTGCAGAGCATCAAAGAGAGAAAATGTTTTTTATGTGAAGAAAATCTACCGCTAGAGCAAAAAGGAATTATCTATAATGAATCATATTCTATTTTAGTTAATCCGTTTCCGATTTTTCCGAATCATCTGACATTGACAAATCTAAAACATCAACCACAGAGAATTTTAGATACATTTCCTGACTTACTTAAGTTTAGTAAAGATTTATCAAATCACTTTACTGTAATTTATAACGGTCCTCGTTGTGGCGCTTCAGCTCCAGATCATTTGCATTTTCAGGCAGGCAACAAATATTTCATGCCCATTGATGATGAAGCTGATTTAATTGCAAATGAATTTGGGAATGCGATTATTGATAATGACGATATTAAAGTTCTTACAGTTGATGATGGTTTAAGAAAATTTTTACTATTTGAAAGTCTTGATGAAAATCTGCTCATAAAAACTTTTCATCAGTTCTATAACGCTTATTCTAAAATTATGAATGAGATACAGGAGCCATTGCTAAATATTATCTCATTCTATGATAATGAATTCGGCTGGCGAGTAATAATTTTCCTTCGTGCAAAACATCGTTCACATCATTACTTCGAAGAAGGTGAAAATCAAATTCTTGTAAGTCCAGCTTCAATTGATTTAGGTGGAGTTTGCATTTTCCCAAGAGAAGAGGATTTCAACAAACTGAATCAAGAGATTATTAAAGAAATATTCTCAGAAGTATTTATCAAAAAAGAAATGTTGAATGAAATTTCAGAACACTTAAAGTAATCTTTGTGCGATTTCTCTTTGTTTAGTGAATTTAATTGTTTATTATTGAATAAATTTTTCAATAAAAACAGGAGAAATATATGCGAAGAATGTTACTAATTCTTGGTTTATTTTTTTTGGTTCTTTCAATTCAACTACTCGCACAACTTGAACCAATCTTTAAGTTTCCGGATTTAATGAGAATAACAGAAGAAAATCCTTCAATGATTCGTGAAGCAAGAGAAGCAACTGCTGAATATAACATTCCATACGCTGTTTACTTGCCGAGTGGGATTTATATGGAAGCAAAAGCTGTCAGCAACAAAAAAATACTTTATGCAGTTATAAAAAATATTGCTGACATTTACGCAAATTCTGAAGTGCTAACTTGGGAACAAATAGAATCTCGTTACAGCTTGAATGAAGCAAGAATGCACTTCGTCAAACAACCAACAATTAATCCCAATTTAGGTTTTCCATCAACAATTTCATCAGAAGCTACCGATGGGAAATATCTTCTTATTCCTGATTGGACAGCTGACAAAGTCATTAAACTTAATCCAAATAACGGTGACTTGATTGATGCAAATTTTATCGTTGCTCCGGTAACACTTCAATCTCCGAAACAAGCAAGATTATCTCCTCACGGATTTATTACAGTTTCTGACCAGATAAGTGACCTTGTCCAAAAATTTGATACCTCGGGAACTTACTTAGGATTCTTTGCCCCTGCCGGCGGAGTTAATACCGCAATCCTTGATAATATCAGAGGTCACAATTATCGGGCAAATGGTAATTTAGTCGTTACAGTTGGAGCAGGCGGAAATAACAATGCTATCCCTCAATTTGATGCCATGGGTAATTTTATTGATCAGTTTATTACAGCAGGTTCTGGTGGATTAAACAGTCCATTTGACATTGTATTTAGAGCGAATGATTGTTTAGTAAGTGCAAGCAGCAGCAATAAAGTTCATAGATACTCTTTATCGGGTGCTTATATAAATGATTTAGTAGGAAGCATTGCATTTCCTCAGCAGATTCATTTAATGAGTGGTGGTCAATTTGCTGTGGCAGGTTTCTCGACTCCATCAGCTTTGTACATTTATGATTCAGTGGGAACGGTGGTTGCTTCTTACAATGTTGTTACTGGATTGAGAGGCGGTTATAGACTACCTAACGGAAATTACATTGTAACAAATAGTTCGGGAATTTTTGAAATAAATACAAGTAATGTAATCGTCAGAACAATTGTATCAGGAGTTAACGCTCAATACATTGATTATGTTGATTTTCAGCTTATTCCTGTTGAGTTAACTAGCTTCACAGCTAAAGCTATCAACAATTCAGTTCAACTTAACTGGACAACTGCAACTGAATTAAACAACTTTGGTTTTGAAATCCATAGAACAACTGACCGAACTTTTACGAATTGGGAAGTCCTGGGATTTGTAAATGGAAAAGGAACAACCTCTGAACCGCAGTCATATTCTTTCAGAGATGAGAATCTAACATCAGGAAAATATTATTATCGTTTGAAGCAAATAGATTTCGATGGAACTTATGAATATACTCAGATAATAGAAACTGAAATTTTAAATCCTAATGAGTTTGTTTTATCTCAAAATTATCCGAATCCTTTTGGCAGAACCATCAATTCTGATAATTCTGTTACAAGGATTAACTTCGCAACTCCAGTTGATGCATCTGTTAAAATTACTGTTTATAACCTAACCGGTGAAAAAGTTAGAGATATTACTAATAAATTCTACAACGCCGGAAATCATGAAGTTACCATTGATGGAAATGGATTGAACAGTGGAATCTATTTCTATAAAGTTGAATTTACTACGAGTGAAGGGAAATACTATTCTGATGTAAAGAAGCTTACTTTGATTAAATAAATCATTACAATTTATCAGCAATGAAGTCTTCTCTCAAAAAATGAGAGAAGACTTTTTTATTTCATTACCTTTTTAATTCAAAACGACTTATAAATAATATCAGATTTTCTGTTTATTTTTGATATGAGAAAACTTTTATAAAAAATTATCAAGAGATAATAAAATGAAATTACATTTGATTTTAATTATATCAGCATTATTTCTCACCAACATATTCTCTCAAGATATTACCTTTATTCCAAGACAAACAAGTATAACTGATACAATGGGTAAAGAGCTAATCTATTATATTGATGTTAAAAATGTTTCAACTATTCCTCAAACAGTATTTGTAGTCAGAACGATAAATAATCTTCCGTCAAATTGGTCATCTTCATTATGTCTTGATTTTTGTTATCCACCTACTATTGATAGCATTGCTACAACTCCGGATTTTGGTAGTAGTCCTCTTCAACCGAATGAGAGCAGAGAAATTTCTTTACATATTTACACAAGTGCTTCAGTACCCGGACAGGGAACTGTACAATTAAAAGCTGGCACTTTCAGAAATCCGAATCAAACAATTGTTGCTAATTTCTTTGCAAGTACTTTCAACCCTACAAATGTTGAGGACGAATCAATTGTTAAAGACTTTAAACTTGAGCAAAACTATCCTAATCCATTTTCACTTTCTGGTGAATCCGTTTATAGTAGTAATTCTGGCACAACGATCAATTGGACTTCACCCATATCTGCTTGGCAATCAATTAAATTATTTAACTCACTCGGTCAGGAAGTTGACACAATTGCTGAAGGCTACTTTGAATCCGGAACTCATTCAAAATTTTACCTAATAAATTCATCATTACCTTCGGGAGTTTATTTCTATCAACTCAGAGTTGGTAATTATGTGACAACTCGAAAAATGATTTTGGAGAAGTAATGAATACTAAAGTTTCTGCCCTGATAATTATTTTATTCTTTTCAACTTCTATATTTCCTCAAACAGAAGAACTCAAAGGTAAGTCTGCAATCAATTTCAAACTTGAAAGCATTGACGGAGGACAAATCGAGCTTTCAAAACTTTTTGGAAAGGGACCGATTCTTATAAGTTTTTGGGCGACATGGTGCAAGCCCTGCATTGAAGAATTGTCAGAACTAAACAAAATTTATGAAGAGTTGAAAGACAAAGGATTTAATTTGCTGGCAATCTCAACTGATAATGAAAAAACTATCGCAAAAGTAAAACCTTTCATTAAATCTCGAGGATATAATTTCACTGTTTTGTTGGATAAGAATTCTGAAGTTGCTAGAAAGTATTACGCACAACAAATTCCCTACTCAGTTTTATTGGATAAAGATGGTAAAATAGTGCAATCACATTTAGGTTATATGAAAGGTGATGAAAAGAAATTGAGGAATAAAATCATTTCTATTTTACAATAAAAATCAATTCTTTATGAAACTATTATCTAAATTCTTATTATTTATAGTACTGTATTATGCCAATTTACTTGGGCAATCATTGGATGATAACGAATTTAAATTACCGGATGGATTTAATTTCGCAAACTTGTTAGAATATTCTTTTGATATCAAAAATAAACAGGAATCTTTGGAAAACTGGACAAACTTAGATTACTCAAAAGGAATTTTCTCAGCAGGATTACGACTTGAAGTTTTTCAGCCGAATGATCCGGATCCATCTATCAGCAGAGGCAAAGAAAACTACGCTGATATTGCTTATAGATACTTGTCCGTTGACTTAACGAATTCTGATTTTGGAATTAAACTTACTGCAGGAAATTATTACGAATTATTCGGTAGAGGAATGGTTCTTAAAATATACGAAGATAGAAATATACGTGTTGATAATAATTTGCTTGGTCTCAAAGTCAATTCTAATTATCAGGATTTTTATTTAACTGCATTAAGTGGTGTTGCTGCAAACTCAAAAAATATTAGAGAGGATATCGTTCATGCAGTAGATTTATCTTATGCTGGATTGAGCTTTATAAAGCCAGGATTTTCTTATGCTGTTCTAATTCCGCAGAATCAGAGTTTTTCAAAAACAAGTTTAACATCTTTCAGAATCGAACCATCAATCTGGAATTTTGATTTTTATTTCGAGTTTGGAGCAAAACAAAATCAATCAATTAAGAAATTATATCTCAGTGAAAACGAAAAAATAATAGGCAAAGGATTTTACGGAAGTTCAAGCTTTTATTTGGGACCAGTCTCTATATCATCGGAATATAAAATCTACGATAATTTTTCGTTCTCATCCAATGATCAGACGATTACTTACAATACTCCGCCAGCATTGAGGAAAGAATACACATATTTACTTTTGAACAGACATCCTTCTCCGTTAAATGCCAACAATGAAAAGGGATTTCAGATTGAAGTAGATTATTCAATGGATGATCAAACTAATTTTCAATCAAATTTTGGAATAACAAATTCTTTAAATGAAAATTCTTATTATCAGCGAGTCAATAGAATTAAAGTTCCCTCTCAACTTGAATTTAAAGAATTTTATTTTCAGGCAAACAGAATATGGAATGAAAATTTTAATTTAACTCTCGCCTTTGGTTATAGTGAAGAAGCATCGAGTAAAACAAAAAACTTTACTCCAATCATTGAAAACAAATTTTATTTTGATGATATCAATACCATCAAATTAGTTCTGGAGCATCAGCATACAACAAATACAGCAACAGATGAAAAATATTTTTCAAATGTTTTGTCTATTGAATATTTAAGATCACCTTCGTTTAATGTTGTGCTTTTAACAGAAATGCAAACAAAAGAATCTGATTCGGGCAAATTGATAAGAAAATTCTGGAGCTTCATTCAAATAGGATATAAAATTTTTTCAAACTCAGACGTAAGTTTATTGATTGGCTCTCGTCAGGCTGGAAATATTTGCATTGGAGGAGTTTGCAGATTTGAACCTGAATTTAGAGGCATTGAATTAAAAATGCTCACAAGACTTTAGCAGATTATATATTACCAATCTATCAAATGATTTTTCTCTAACGATTAATTCTATTTTATTTATTTTAATAGAACAAACAAATAATTTTTTAATTCTATGGAACAATTTAAATCAACAACTATTCTTGGCTTAATCCACAATGGTGTTGCTGCAATTGGTGGAGATGGGCAAGTTACTTTAGGCAACACAGTAATGAAACATAATGCATCAAAAATAAGAAAGATGATGGATGGCAAAATAATTTGTGGATTTGCCGGTGCATCTGCTGATGCTTTCACTTTAATGGAAAGGTATGAAGACAAACTTCAACAATATAGAGGTCATATTTTCAGAGCTGCAGTTGAATTAGCAAAAGACTGGCGAACTGATAAATATCTCAGAAGACTTGAGGCGATGCTCGCTGTCATCAGCAAAGATATAGCTCTTGTCATCTCTGGAAACGGAGATGTAATCGAACCCGATGATAAAATTGTAGCAATCGGCTCTGGTTCAATGTATGCTTTAGCAGCAGCCAAAATGCTTATAAAACATAGCCAATTAAATGCAAAAGAAATAGTGATGGAGTCTTTGAAAACAGCTTCAGAAATCTGCATTTATACAAATGATAAAATAAACATAGAGGTTATTGAATAATTATGAATTCTAAAGAATTAAATATGTCAGCACTTACACCTTCAGAAATTGTAAAGGAATTAGATAAATATATTATAGGACAAAGCGATGCAAAACGTGCTGTTGCAATTGCATTGAGAAACAGATGGAGAAGACAGCAGGTTAAAGATGAGATGCGTGAAGAGATTATGCCAAATAATATAATCTTAATTGGACCAACAGGAGTTGGAAAAACAGAGATAGCTCGTCGTCTTTCAAAACTTGCTCAAGCTCCTTTTGTAAAAGTCGAAGCCTCTAAATTCACAGAAGTCGGATATGTTGGAAGAGATGTTGAATCAATGGTAAGAGATTTAGTTGATGTTGCAGTTAATTTAGTCAAATCAGAGAAGACAATTGAAGTCCAGCAGAAAGCAACAGAACTTGCTGAAGAAAGAATTCTTGATATTCTTATTCCACCGGTAAAAATTCATCAGAACGCAAATCAAAATTCTGAAACTAATCCGGAAAATGATGCGAATGAGATAATACAGAATCGTTCAACTCGTGAATGGATGAGAAACAAATTAAAAAACGGTGAGCTTGATGATAAAATAATCGAATTTGATTCACAGGAAATGCCTGCTATTGGAATGCAGGTCTTAGGTCCGTTCGGAATGGATGACATGGGTATCAACATTCAGGAAATTGTTGGTAGTATAATGCCTAAGAAAAAAAGGAAAAAGAAAACTTCAATTAAAGAAGCAAGAAAAATTCTCATTCAGGAAGAAGCTCAAAAACTTATTGATATGGAGACAGTTCAGAAAGAAGCTATTCAGAGAGTCGAAAACTCAGGAATAATTTTTATTGATGAGATTGATAAAATAGCAGGCGGTGGAAAATCGCAAGGTCCTGATGTTAGTCGTGAAGGTGTTCAAAGAGATTTACTTCCAATTGTCGAAGGTTCGAATGTAAATACAAAATACGGTGTTGTAAAAACTGATCATATTCTTTTCATTGCCTCTGGTGCTTTTCACGTTTCAAAACCTTCAGATTTAATCCCGGAATTACAAGGTAGATTCCCAATCAGAGTTGAATTGAACAGTCTTACTGAAGAAGATTTCATAAAAATTTTAACTAAACCTGAAAATGCACTTCTTAAACAATATAATTCTCTGATACAAACAGAAGGAGTAAAACTCGAATTCACCGAAGATGCAATAAAAGAAATTGCAAGAACTGCTACAGAAGTAAATGAACAAGTAGAAAATATAGGTGCAAGAAGATTACATACAATTCTAACAACTCTGCTTGATGAAATTCTTTTCGGAGTACCTGATTTAATCAAAAAGAAAAAAATTGTAATTGATGGAAACTTCGTTACAGAGAAGTTAAATAAGATTGTCAAGAACAGAGATTTGAGCAAATACATTTTATAATTTTTATTTTACGAAATGGAATATCGGCAGGCAAAAACAGGGAAATTGTTAATTGAAATACTTCCCGATAGATGCGATTTCTGTGGTTGCTGTGTTGGAGTCTGTCCTGAAGATGCAATTGAACTCAAAGAAGCAGAGATATTTATAATTGATCCGCGATGTACGAATTGTGCAAAATGTGTTTGGTCTTGCCCGATTGAGGTGATTAAGTTTAATAGAGAAGGGGTTCCGGTAGGCAAGTAGCAGTTTACTAAAGGCAGTAGCAATAATCTATAAATTGAATAGTTATAAATTTATCTTTCAGAAATTTAACTGCATATAAGAAAGCATTTGTAATATAAAATGAAAAACGAATACGATGTAATAGTTGTTGGAGCAGGACCCGCCGGAAGTATGGCTGCGAGATTTGCTGCTGAACAAGGTGTTTCTGTTTTGATGCTTGAAAAAGATAGAGATGTTGGATATCCTGTTCGTTGCGGTGAAGCAATAAGTAAAGCTGGTGTCGAAGAATTTATAAAAAGTGATGATAAATGGATTGCTGCTAAAATTAGTAAATTTTCATTCAATGCTCCTGATGGTACCGAAATTATCATAGAATTTGGAGATGCTGGTTATGTGCTCGAAAGAAGAATTTTTGATTATGAACTTGCTCGCACTGCCGCAGAGGCAGGGGCTGAAATTTTAACAAGAGCTTACGTAAATGGATTATTATTTGATGAAGATGGAACTGTCTGTGGAGTGAAATATGAATTTAATGGTGAACAAAAAGAATTAAGGTCAAAAATTGTTATTGCTGCCGATGGAGTTGAATCACGAGTCGGACGTTGGGCAGGACTAAAAACTCACATTGATTTTCGCGATATGGAAAGCGCTGTTCAAATCACTGCTGCAAATATTCCAGTTGATCAAAACACTCTTTATTTCTATTTCGGAAAAGATGTTGCTCCCAACGGCTACTTCTGGATTTTTCCAAAAGGTAATAATAAAGCAAATATTGGTTTGGGTGTAAGTGGAATAATCGGGAAGAAAAAATCAGCGCAATCCTTCCTTGACGATTTTATGAATAAGCATTATCCAAATGCACCGATTTTGACCAAAATTGCTGGAGGGGTTCCTTGTTCAATAACTTTAGATAAAATTTCAGCACCAGGCATTATGTTAGTTGGAGATGCAGCTCGTCAGGTAAATCCATTAAGTGGTGGCGGAATTGCAAGCGGAATGATTGGTGGTTCAATTGCTGGTAGAATTGCTGGTGAAGCTATCAAGATGAATAAGTTAAATCATATATTGACTTATGATAAAGCGTGGAATGATAGATTAGGCAAACGACATGAAATTTTTAATCGAATAAAAGAAGGCATCTATAATTTTTCGGATGATAAGTTTAACAGTATTGCTCATTCAGTGTTGAAAGTTCCAATAGAGAAACGAACGCTTGGGAAAGTATTCACTACAGCGTTGATGAATAATCCATCTTTACTTCTTGATATAGCAAAAGTTTTTGTTATTTAGATTTATTCTACTGGTGAAGAGTTTAAATAGCTTGGATTGTACCCCGGTGGATAAGGTCCTTCTTTAGGTTCGTCTTTAGTGTTATTGACTATAAAAAAGTATAACATTATAAGTAAAATCAAAAGAGTATAAACTCTACTTCTATTCTTTTTATAACTCCAGAATGAACGAGGAGTTACAACTGTCGAACCAATTTTTTTTTCTTTTGAAATAGATTTATTTTTTTTTGCCATATTTAAATCAGAAAAGCCGCTTAATTTGATAAGCGGCTTATGATTTCTTTTCTACTCTCTAACAACCCAAACTTTGATTTTCGCATTCACACTTGAATGAAGTTTGATATTAGCAGTATAAATTCCTAAAGTTTTTATCGTCTCTTCTAATTCTATTTTTCTTTTATCAATCTCAAAACCTTTTTCTAATAAGGAATCAGCTATCATCTGAGAAGTAACTGTACCAAAAATCCTGTCTTCTTCACCAACCTGAATAGGAATGGTTACAGAAATTTTTTCAAGTTCTGATGCCAAATGTTGAGCATTTTTTAGTTCCTGAAGCTCTCTTTTTTCAATTACCTTCTTTTCTTCAACAATAGCTTTTACATTTCCTTTTACAGCAACGTAAGCAAATCCACGAGGTATCAGGTAATTTAATGCATAACCATCTTTTACATCTATAACTTGTCCAACTTTACCAAGTTGTTCAATATTTTTTCTTAAGATTACTTTCATTTTCTTACCTCAATACTATTTGACTGTATCAGCAACATAAGGCAACAGAGCTAAATGTCTTGCACGTTTGATAGCTGTTGCAAGTTGTCTTTGAAATTTTGCAGAAGTTCCAGTTATTCTTTTAGGAATAATTTTACCCTGCTCAGTTGTAAATTTCTGCAACAACTTTACATCCTTGTAATCAATGTATTCGATCCCCATTTCAGTAAAGCGGCAAATCTTTTTCGTTTTAATTTCTTTCTTCATTATCAACACCTGAGTCTGATTCTTTTATTAAATTTGATTCTTCATCAGATAAAAACTTATCAAAGGAATCTTCCTGATATACGCTTTCATCTTCAATTACACTATTTACTTCATCTTCTCTTAAAGTTCCGTTCTCACTACCAATCAGTCTTTTATTCAGAAATTGAATTCGTCTTGCTTTTATTTCAACGATGCTTCTGTTGTGTCCGTCTTCGGTTTTCCAACTTCTACTTTGCAATTCACCATCAACTAAAACAGCAGAACCTTTTTTCAATCTGTCTCTGCAACTTTCAGCCAATTTGTTCCATGCTACCACTCCGACATAGCAAACGTCTTCCTGCCATTGATTTGAGCTATCCTTGAATTTTCTATTTGATGCGATGGAAAAATTAACGACAGGAGTTTTATTAGTTGTTTCTCTGAAAACAGGATCTTTTGTGAGATTTCCTGCAACAATTACATAATTTATTTCGGGCATTTTCAATTCAGCCATTATATAACCTCCATACTTAACATTTTAAATTATTGTTTATCAATATCTTCATTATTTAATTCTGCTTCAATTTGATTTTCTAAAACTGAAGTAGTTTCTTCCTTTACGGAATTTTGCTGAGTTTTGTTTTTTTCTATTTGCTCAATTGCGTGCTTATTAAGTTTAATTATAAGATATCGCAATATGTTTTCATCAAGATTATAAAATCTCTCAATTTTTGCGATAAGGTTTTTTGGAGCTGTAAAACGAAAAATAGCATAATAACCAATTTTACTTTTCTGTATTGGATATGCAAGCCTTTTTCTGCCCCAATTTTCAAAATCAGTAATCTGACCGCCATTGTTTGTAATATATTCTTTAATGCGGTTAATTAAAGAATCTATTTGTGTGTCTTCAAGAACTGCATTAATCAAAACAGCAGATTCGTAAATATCAGTCTTCATTTACTTTGTCACCTCCCTATGGACTTTTGGCCATTATCAATATTGGATAATGGCAGGGTTATCAAATAAATTATTTAAAAAATTGTGTGCAAATCTACTTAATTAAGGGTGCAATTACAAGAGCAACAACAGACATCAATTTTAATAATATGTTTAGAGACGGACCAGAGGTATCCTTAAACGGATCACCGACAGTATCTCCAACAACTGCAGCTTTATGTGCATCGGAACCCTTGAAATATTTCTGCCCTTGAAATTCGATTCCTTCTTCGAACATTTTCTTTGCGTTATCCCAGGCTCCTCCAGCATTAGCTTGAAAAATTGCCATTAGTACTCCTGATACTGTTACACCTGCGATTAAACCGCCCAACATTTCTTTCCCGCCGAAAAATCCTGTAATTATAGGAACAAAAACTGCTAACAAACCCGGAAGCACCATTTGTCTGATTGCAGATGCAGTTGAAATTTCGACACACTTTGCATATTCAGCTGTTCCGTGAGCGTTATCGAAAATGTTTTTATCTTGTTCATCCCATTCAGAAAAATCTTTCCCTTGATTTTTTCTCATTACTTCTAATGCTGTCTTCAAAGCAGGAATTGTTGTGAATTGTCTTCTAACTTCCTGAATCATAGACATAGCAGCCTTTCCTACTGCCATCATTGCTAAAGAAGAAAATAAAAATGGAATCATTGCACCGACGAACAAACCTGCCATCACTGCTGCTTTAGAAATATCAATAGATTTCAAATCAGATGCTGTCATATATGCACCAAATAAAGCCAATGCTGTGAGTGCAGCAGAACCAATTGCAAATCCTTTTCCTATTGCTGCTGTTGTATTACCAACTGCATCTAACTTATCGGTACGGCTTCGTACTTCTTTGGGAAGCTCTGACATTTCTGCGATACCACCAGCATTATCTGAAATCGGACCATAAGCATCAACAGCTAACTGAATTCCGAGAATTGATAGCATACCAACTGCAGCAATTGCTATTCCGTACAATCCACCAAAATTAAATGAAAGAATAATTGAAGCTGCAATAACAATAATTGGAAGAGCTGTGGAAAGCATACCGATACTTAAACCGGCAATTATATTTGTTGCTGTTCCTGTAACAGATTGTTGAGCAATACTTATTACCGGTTTCTTACCACTTCCTGTAAAATATTCAGTGATCATTCCAATCATTGCTCCACTTACTATACCGATGAAAGTAGCAGCAAAAATATTCAAACTGGTATAAGTTTTTGTTTCTCCATAGAGTGGATCTGTGTAGATCCAGGATTCCGGTAGTAACCATTTTATTATAAAATAAGAAGATATGATCATAAGAGTGCCGGCAATAATATTACCGAAGTTCAAAGCCTTTTGTGGATCGCCACCTTCTTTAACACGCACAAAGAATGTTCCTATAATCGACATCAAAATTCCAAATGATGCAATTGCAAGTGGAAGGATTACAGCACCTAACGAAAATTTTTTCGTAAATTCAGGTAATGAGAAAAATGCTGAACCTAAAACCATTGTGCCAATAATTGAACCAACATAAGATTCAAATAAATCCGCACCCATTCCAGCGACATCGCCAACATTGTCACCAACATTATCAGCAATAGTAGCCGGATTTAATGGATGATCTTCCGGGATTCCTGCTTCAACTTTACCAACCAAATCAGCTCCTACATCAGCAGCTTTTGTGTAAATACCTCCGCCAACTCTTGCAAACAATGCAATGGAAGAAGCTCCGAAAGAAAATCCAGTTATTACTGTTATTATTTTACTAAGATCATTTACGTTATTGATTCCAAAAATGTCACTATAAAGAATGAATAAAATACTAAGACCTAAAACTCCTAAACCAACAACTCCCATTCCCATAACAGAACCACCTGCAAATGCAATTTCAAGTGCTTTGCCTAAACTCTCTCTTGCTGCGTTTGTAGTTCTAACATTTGCTTTAGTTGCAACACGCATTCCGATAAAACCTGCTAAAGCTGAGCAAAAAGCCCCAACCACAAATGAAACTCCAACCAATGGTGAAGAACTTTCGGATGTTGAACCACTGTATGCTAAAAGAATAGCAACAAGAATTACAAAGAAGATTAAAATTCTGTACTCTGCTTTAAGAAATGCCATTGCTCCATCAGAGATATGTTTGGCAATTTTCTGCATTTTTTCGGAGCCAGCATCTTTTTTTGAAATCCAGCCCGATCTCCAAAAAGTATAGGCTAATGCAAGTAACCCAAATATTGGGATAAGATGAATTATTAGTTCCATTACTTTCTCCTCACTGCTAATTAAGACTTGATTTATTTTTAATTACTTGTTTTACTTTACTATAATTGGCTAATGCTGAATTATAACCGCCAGTAATAAATGACTTTAGTATATCTGAAAAAACCGGAAACAATTCATTAAGAATTTTATTATCATCATCACTAAAATCAGATAAAACGTAACGGGCAAGATTCCCCTCTTCAAAATCATTCCCGATACCAATCCGGAGTCTCGGAAAATCATTTCTGTTCAAATGATAAATGATTGAAGCTAAACCGTTATGTCCCCCGTCGCTTCCAGATTTCTTTAATCGAAAATCAAATTTATTTAGATTAACATCATCAACAACTACAAGAACATCAGATACTTTAATTGGATAATTTTCTATCAATTGCAAGACTGCAATACCTGAATTATTCACATAAGTTGTTGGTTTCACTAACAAATATTTATAAAAATTAAAATCTCCTTCCAAATATTCGAAATCATACTTAGAAGGAGAAAAATTTAATTTATAGTTTTTAGCAAAATAGTCTATAATTAAAAAGCCAATATTATGTCTGTTAAGTTTATACTTTTTACCAGGGTTACCAATACCAACAATAGCTCGCACAATAAAAACTATTCTTCTTCCTGAGACTTACCTCTGCCGATAACTTCCGGCTCTTTGATTTCTTCACCAGCTTCAGCTGAAACAGTAACTTCTTTCTCTGTTCTCTGATGAGTAACAGATACAACAATAGAATCAGGTGATTGTTTGAAAGTAATATTAGGTACTCGAAGTTCTGCGATATGAATTGACTGACCCTTTTTCAAATTAGTAACATCAACTTCAATATGCTCTGGTATATCAGTTGGAAGACATTCTATTTCAAGTTTATGAAGTATTTGTTGAAGAAGACCACCTTCTTTAACTCCGACAGCATTACCTACCAATTGAACAGGAACTTCGATATGAACTTTTTCTCCTACTTCCAAACCGATTAAATCAAAATGAATAATTCTATCGGTTACAGGATCAAATTGTACGTCTTTTAATACACAGTCAAAAGTATCGCCTGAATCAACTTTGAGACTAATTAAATGTGTTTTAGATGTAAAAACTAATGGGTTTAAAGAATTCGCTTCAACATCTATTGGAAGAGGTTCGTGGTGTTTAGAATAAAAAATTCCCGGAACCCTACCACTTTTTCTTAATTCTGTTAAGGCAGATTTGGTTGATAGTTGTCTTTTTTTGCCTTCTAAGATAACTTTGTCCATAATTACTCCGATTCGATTAACCTTTATCTATATTAAAAAGTGAACTAATTGATTCATTATTATGAGTTCTAATAATAGCTTCTGCAAAAAGTTTTGAAGAGGAAACCACCTCAATTTTTTCGCATGAGTGCGGACCAATATCAATTGTATCTGTAACAAAAAGCTTTTCAAGATTATCGCAACTCTGTATTCTTTCACAAGCTTTCCCTGATAAAATCGGATGAGTGATAGCACCAAAGATTTTATTAGCACCTTTTGATTTAAGAGCGTCAACTGCTCCAACGAATGTGCCTGCTGTATCAATCAAATCATCAACTAAAAGAATATCCTTCCCTTCAACTTCACCAATAATATTCATCACCTCAGATACATTTTGAGCTGGTCTGCGTTTATCAATAACAATCAAAGAACTATTTAACATTTTTGCATAAGCTCTGGCGATTTTAATTCCTCCGACATCAGGAGAAACAACAGCCAGATTATTAGAAATATTTTGTACTCTTGCCAACAAAACTGAAGAGCCATACAAATGATCAAAAGGGATATCAAAAAAACCCTGAATTTGTGCTGCGTGTAAGTCCATTGAAATTACCCGGTCAGCACCTGCTTTCGTAATTATATTAGCCATAAGTTTGGCTGTAATAGCTACTCGCGGCTGATCTTTCCTATCCTGCCTTGAATAACCGAAATAAGGAATTACTGCAGTAACTCTTTTTGCAGAGGCCCTTTTAGCCGCATCCAACAAAATCAAAAGTTCCAATATGTTCTCCGCCGGTGGATGCGTAGGTTGAATAATAAATAAATCTCTTCCTCTGATGTTTTCAGAGAATTTAATCCAAATCTCACCATCACTAAACGTTTTCTTTTCTATCCCGCCAAGTGCAATGCCCAAATGCTCAGCGATTTTTTGGGATAATGTAAGGTTAGCACTTCCGGAAAAAACCATAAATTCTTTAGCCATTATAACGATCTCAATTTCTTAATAAAATCAGGTTTCAAATATAACCAAAAGTTTCTTGCTAAGTCAAATAATATTTACTTGTATAGTGAAACTATTTCTTCGGCTTTACGTAATAATGTGCACTTTGACCAAAGAAAACTTCTGCAGCATCCATAATTGTTTCGGATAGAGTTGGATGTGGATGAATTGTTAATTTAAGGTCAGATACATTTGCACCCATTTCAATAGCAAGAACTCCTTCTGAAATAAGTTCACCTGCATTTGGTCCGCAAATTCCTATTCCAAGTAACCTTTGGGTGTCGGGATCAACAATTAATTTTGTTACACCGTCAGTTCTGTCTAAAGTAATTGCTCTGCCGCTTGCAGCCCAGGGAAACTTTGCAACTTCATATTTGATTCCCTGTTTTTTAGCTTCTTCTTCTGTAA
>CAKZLD010000143.1 GCA_937125135.1 uncultured Ignavibacterium sp. | reverse complement strand
ACAGTCATTCCGAACTCGTTTCGTAATCCTTCATTTGAATGTTCAGCTTAGAATTCAAAATTAACAATTAAGAATTTCAAATGACCAATGACCAATCTCCAACCCCCAACCCCCAACCACCAACCCCCAACTACCAAATTTCTCAATCCTCCATCACCTACTCCACACTTACTTTTTTTCATAAACTATACTCAAGCTATAATCCATTAGCTCATCATAATAGACTTCCTCAATCATGCTGAAAGGTTTATGTCTGAACCTGATCCACTTTGTAGAACAAGTATTCAAAAATCGATTCTTAATATTATCTATTGAACCATCATACAATTTAGCAGTCAATGAATCTTCAGAAATCACTACCTTGTTATTATCAAAGTATTTACTATAACGATTGTAGAATTTTTTAATCTCATTATTACTTTGCCTTACTATCACTATCATCGACAAATAATTTCTCATAACATCAGCAACTCTAAATGCCATAGCTGAATAAGTTACATTAAATTTATCTGCAATTTCTTTTATCAATTCTAAATTTAATTCTTTATTCAGTTTTTGTTCTATTATCTCTTTCGGCATCAAAATATCAGCTGCAAATCTATCTGCTTCTCTTTCAAACTGTTGTCCTTCTAATACTTCAAAGACCTGCATCTCTGAACGATCATTTCTATGTAGAATGAAATGCGCTATTTCGTGAGCTATTGTAAATCTTTTTACTCTAGTATCATTAATTTCTTTGTTAATAAAAATAATTCCACATCTGTTATTAAAAATTATATATCCATTATAACTTCTATCCATAGGTTTTTCTTCAATTATTAAATTCTCAGCAGCAGCTAATTCCTCCAAATCAACATTTCTCTCAATCAATATACCATATTGAAGTAAAAAATCTTTCTTATTGTTAATTACTAATTCATCATTTTCTGTCAACTCATTTAAAATTGCTAGTTTAACCTTATCTTCTTCTGAAATAAATTTTTCAATCATTCCATTTCCATTTCTATCTCGGGCTGCTACTTTATAGTTTGGAAATTCTTTTTCGCTATACCTAGTGAATTCATTATTCAATTTATTTTTATACGCCTGTCTTAATTCAAATCCTCGGGTTGTTAACTTGTTTACAATCATCCTCTCTATTTTTTTAATAAAATTCTTTTCCCCCTCTTTTTCGAAATTGATAATTTTTTTTTCGTTTTGCATATCTTTTCCTCTTAAAAGTAGTTTTTAATTTTTCTTTTAATTTTTTTCATTGAATTTTCTAATTTTGATTTGTCACATAAATTAAGTTTTTTAACTATTTCGTGGTTCTTGTATCCCTCTTTACGCAGTTCATATATTTTCCTTTCACACTCATCCATATTTTCATAAATTTTTTTCTCTTTCTTTTCCAAATCTATATTCTCGAGTATTTTATTCTCTTCATGATTCTTGATTTGATAAAATTTGCCCTTATTCTTCATTAACGTAAATTGCTCATCATAAGTATCATCCTCTTCAGCATTTACATTAATTCCAGCATTACGAATTAATCTCTTTCCGTCATTTTCTTTTTTATATTTATTGGTTGTAAGTATTTTATTCTTAAACTTATTAATTTCATTATCTAAGTAACTAAGAAAAAACTTTTTGAATGAATTGTGCTTCGACTTATCCCATTGCACATTTGAACTAAGTATATATAAAACAGTATTTTGAATTATGTCTGATGCTTCAAATGGGCTCTCTCCTTGCAATCCTTTAGATTTAATATGAATCCTTTGTTTAAGATTATTCAAAACTTTTTTATCATTTATTAACCTTGTCAGCTCAAGGTATATTTCACGGTTTACATTTGTTGATTCAACCTTTCTATTTCCAGATAAATTAGGTGGTTTATCCATTCTTGTTTTTATCATAATTATCCTTTGATTGTTTATAAAAATAAAAATTCTTAATAAAGCTCACTACTTTGATTGTAATTTTTCGATAGCTTGAATTATCCTCATCATTCAAAAACATTAAATATTCCTCTAAATATAATTATTTTTTTCTGCCAATCTTATTTATTTTTTTTTAATTGAATCAATTTTTAATTATCAATTCGCTTTGATTTAATTTACATCTTTTCACTAATCTTAATTTTAATCTCCTTCTAAGCTCGTTTTTAAACCTTTTCGTTCTCCTACTATATATAGTAATTCAAACTCCTGATTTTGCCACATCAAAAAAAATTTTTTCTTTGGCAAAACTTCCAATCTGGCATACCTATATGTATAGAAAAAAGAAAGGACAATCTTGAATTTTATTTTTCGTATATCTCTCGTATCAAAGCCGTATCAAACCGCCTTAATTCTCGCTAATAGAATAAGGCTGAAAAATCGTTTCTTTACATCTGGTATTCCTCCTTAAATTCATTTAGTAATAATTTTTTTAACAAAAATTCAAGAAAATTAAAAATATCATTAAACTTAAATTTTATGAACAAAAAGAAAGGATTAACACTATGGCTAAACTTAAGAAACAGATTCTCGGTAAAGTATCTGGTAAATTAGGTGATCTTGTTTTCAGGAACAGATATTCTACAAATTACTTATCTATGCTTCCAACAAGTTATTCAGTTCCATCTGACCCTGATTCAATAATAAGAAGGCAAGTATTCACTTTTAATGCTAAACTTGCTTCTGTTATGAATAGAAAAAGTGAATTAAAATACATCTTCAATATTAAGAAACCATCAGGTTCAACAACTTTCAATTATATTGTTAGAACCATCTATCCATTTACTACATTCGATAACTTTACAAGTCAAATTTCAATTACTCCATTTCACACTTTTAACATTCAGCAAAATGATTTCAACTTAAGCAGAGACTATTTAATAATTGTTTTAAACAGAATTGGAAATAATACTATTATCAATCCGAATATTGAGTCACATGTTAAAATTGTTGCAATACTAAGTCTATCATCTCCAAATAACTCTAATTCCGATAGTTACATAATCTATTCTTTAAGTTCAGATCCTCAACCATTAAATCTGAATGATTCGATTACTTTCAGAATAGATTTCCCGGAAAATCTTATTTTTGAATTTAATAATTATAATACAAAAACTGTTGCATATACTCTGCTTACGATGAACAATGAAAACAAAATACACAATTACTCAAGAACAATTTTCAATCAAATCAATAAATAAGATTCTATGGAGTCATAATCTAATTAACCCCCGGATTTTTCTGGGGGTTTTCTAAACAATTTAAGAAATCAACATGATGCTTTGTGTTATCGGTTATTTAATAATTAATTGTCATTCGCCAAGACACAAAATTGGAATTTGGAAGTTTGTGATTGGTCATTTGTCATTAGTCATTTGAAATTATTCATTTTAAATTCTTCATTGTTAATCTGTCATTATAATCTTTTGTGATAATCTGTGTTATCTGTGGTTTAATTGGTCATTAGTAATTGGTCATTGGACATTGGTTATTGTTGTCCCGTCCTGAAATAGGTTGACAAAAAGAATAAGGAGACTTATGGAAAACAGAGAAAAACTAATATACAGATATAGTATGGCATTCAAACAAAAAGTTATCAAAGAGATAGAAACCGGACAACTAACAATTGACCAAGCTAGAAGAATTTATCATATTGGAGGCGGTGCAACAATAAATAGGTGGATAAAGAAGTTTGGAAAAAATCACTTACTTGGGAAAATAGTGAGGATAGAAATGGCAGATGAAGTAAAACGATTAGAGAAGCTTAAAAAAGAAAAAGCAGAACTTGAAAGTGCTCTTGCCAAAGCACACTTGAAGATACTAACATTAGAATCATTGATAGAAAGTGCAGAGGAAGACCTAGGAATAGATTTAAAAAAAGTACAGAAAAAAAGCAATCAACAGAGCTGCTGAAAAAAGAAAAACCGAAATGATGAAATACACAGTATCAGAAATATGCAACGAATACTCAATTAGTCCGCAAGGCTACTATAAAGCGCGTAAAGATAGTCATCGGATAGAAGACAACGGACAAAAGTTAATTGAGAAAGTAATAGCGATATGAAAGCAAATGCCCATCCTTGGCGGAAGGAAGCTATACTATCTTCTGAAAGAAGAAATAGCATTATTAACAGAACCGATAGGCAGAGATAAGTTTTTCGATCTATTAAGGACAAATGGTTTATTGATAAGACCAAAGAAATACAGAGTAAAAACAACAGACTCTAAACACAGGTTCAGAAAGTATGATAATCTGATAAAGCCAATGAAGATAACTCGAATAAACCAGGTACACGTATCTGACATAACATATTTAAGAGCAGCAGACAGATTCTGTTACCTATTCTTGATAACAGATTTATACTCAAGAAGAATAATCGGACAAGAGCTAAGTGAAAGCCTTGCAATAGAAGGCAGCATAAAAGCATTAGATATGGCTGCAAGAAAAGCAAAGGATCTGACTGGTTCAATATATCACTCAGACCGCAGGCTACAATACTGCAGCAACATCTATACGGATAAACTGAAAAGCTTAGGGATGAGAATCAGTATGTCAGAACAGGCAAACCCTTATGAGATTGCAGTAGCAGAAAGAGTAAATGGAATACTTAAACAAGAGTTTATGCTTGATAAAACATTCCCTGATATATCAACAGCAAAACAAGCTGTATGGGAAGCGATAAAAACCTATAATGAAAAAAGACCACATACAAGTCTTGGATACAGAACACCGGAAGAGGTTTTTGTTGAAGGTCAATAGTTATCAACATATTAACAAAGAAAGAAAAAAAGTAACAAAAAAAGAAAGAAACTATTATTATAATTATTTTCTTATTTTTAGTTTAATATGAATTTATTTATTAACATTTCTTTCTGAGATAACCTTCGGTTACCTTTTATTATGAGGCAACAAATGATATGATTTTATTATAAGGTACTTATATAAAATCCTTGAAAACATTCATTAACAAGACAATTAGCATATAATTTTAAATTTTCTCATTATTATCATATTAAATTAGACCAAATTCTCTACAAATTATAGTTTCTCAAATTGAGTGAGAATAGTTTTATTGTATCTCTATTAATACTTTTTTTCCCATACAATTGTAATATATTGGTTAGTAAAACCATACATTAAAGTTGAGTAAATTCGTTTAAATATTGCGGTCGGGTTTTTTAAGTAGTAATAAAACAAATTCCTTCTTAGATCCGTCATTCTTGATTCTTTTCTAAGAATAGTTTTAATTAATTTGTATTTTTGAATCTGCTTTAGACAATTAATCTCAGATAAATCATATTTTTTCATCATTTCTTTAAAAGATTTTTCAGTAAAATCATTAACATGGTATGGATTGACATCAACTGATGGAGTGATTGGAACAGAAGCAATAAAAACTCCGTTTGGTAGCAACATTTGAAGCAGGCGTTCAATTAAACCATCTGGATTATAAATATGCTCCAAAGTCTCAATACAGACGATTGAGTCGAACCCCTTTTTATCTTCGAATGTCAAAGCATCTTTAACTTGAAAAAAGATTCGTTTATCTTGATAATTTCTTTTAGCATATTCAATTGCTTCTACAGAAATGTCAACACCAACTGCTTCAGTTATATCATTTCTTTTTTGAAGAAGTAATGATGTACCATAACCTACACCGCAGGCAATATCTAGAAGTCTTCCAGGTTTAACATATTTCGATGCAAATTCATATCTCTCTATATGAAGAATTAAAGATTCCTTACCAGTTATATCATTAGATTCAACAAAATCTGGAATTATTCTCTCTATTGTTGTATTCATATTTTTTTCATAGTTTTTGCCTTACACTAAAGTTATCAAATAATTCTTGATTATATTCAAGTAAGTAAATTCCTTATCGTGTGTTTATTGGAACAAGTTATGTAAAAATTATCAAATAATATATTTATCCTTTTGTACACTGAAATTATACATACAAATATTGATAATATAAAAGAAGCTGTTCGGGTTCTATTCTTTTATCAATACTAAATAATACAAACAAAAAATAACCTTTAATTGTAGCTAATGTAATTTTACTAATAGAAAGCATTGGATAAATAATACTCAAGTCATATTTAGATAAAAGTATGTTGGTCCTTTCAACAATAAATCGTAGAAACTTGGATTTATTCACAAATACACAACATTCTGTTAATATTTTCAATTTAAACCTAAGTACATTTTTTTCAGTTTTGAAATTTGTTCACAAATTAAACCTAACATAAAATTTAATATCCCCATTAATATTAAAAGTAATGAACCGATACTTAAACCTCTCCCCATTAACAATATAGGTAACCCCCATAAAATACCCATACTGGTTAATAATAATGTTAGAGGTAAAAAAATCTTTAATGGGTTGAAGAGAGTTATTATATTAAAAATTTCTATAATTGTTTCAAAAGCTGTCAATGTGCTTATTTTACTTTTCCCGCTTATTCTATTGAGAACACTTATTTCTTTTTCTAGAATTAAGTGCTTTTGATTTAGAAAAATCAATGTAATTATATCGCTAAATGCCATATTATCTGGACATATTTTGAAGTATGTTTTCACTAGTGAACCTTTATACAATTTAAACCCGGAATTTAGGTCAGTAATTTTATTTGGAATTAAGATTTTTGCGAAAATTTTTATTAAAAATTTCCCAAATTCACGATAATAATTAGTTACACCCATTGTGCCCTTACGTAATTTTCTTGCTCCTATTATGAGATCGGCATCATTCTTTATGGCATAATTTAACAATTCTTGAATATCATCGAGTGCATGTTGTCCATCAGCGTCAATTGTTACAATATATTCACCACTTGCCTTTTCTAATCCTTTTTTAATTGCTCCACCATAACCAAGATTAACTTTGTTATTGATAATCAAAAATCTGTTTTCGTTAATATTATATTGATGAAGTACACTCAAAGTATTATCAGTAGAACCATCATTTATTATAATTAATTCATAATTATTTTGCTTTATGTATTCGATTATTTTAGGCAAAACTATTCTTAGCGACTCTTCCTCATTATATGCTGGCATTATAATTGTTAATAATTTATTCATAATTCCTCTCAATTAAAATTAACAATAATGTTTTTTTAAATACTACCTTATTAAAACAAAAATTAACAAACATTTTTTTCCCTGTCAAATTTAACTTTAAAAATTTTAATGTTCATTTTGCTGAACTTTAGAAAGAACATCCAAGTTTTCACTAAAAATTATTTAAGGCAATGCAAATCAGCTAATTTATTTCATTTAAATTCAGCAGAAATTAGAATAATAAAGAAAGGATATTACAATGGAAGGAATTAAAAGATAAATTTTGGTTGATTTTTCATTAGAATATATCTCAAAAATTTATTTTCGCTGATAAATTTCTTAATCAAATTCATTGAAATATGATTGTTAGTTTTGCGAATAGATAAATAATCATAAATACACACCCCTGAGGATTTAAACTTCAGTTGTTCGAATTTGATTTGTGTTAATCTGTGGTATCTGTGGTTAAAAATAATTTAGTTTTTGCAAAGATGGGAAATTGGAAATTGGCGGTTGTTAGTTGGTCATTTTTAACTATCTCTCGCCAAGTTGCGAAGAGTGCTAAATATGTGTTATTGTTTTTCAATCTCACTTAAAATTTCATAATTTGTATTTTTGCAAGGAAATATTTACATCAATAATGACTGACGAACAAAAACTCAAACTATTAAAAACTATTTTTTGGGATTACAATTCAGACGCACTCTCACTATCGAAAATTATTTCAAAAGACTTAGATTCTATCGACAATTACGAACTAAGAATTATTCTCATCAGATTATTTGAACGTTTAACTTGGTACGAATTATTACACATTTTAGGAATAGAGCTTATAAAAAAGTATCTCACAAAAGAAATCATTAAAAACTTAAGAAATGAATATTTAAGAGAAAGATATGAACGAATTAGAAGATTACTACATCAGGAACCTCTACCCTTTACAGGATGGGATACTGAATATCGTGAAAGAATTAAAACTACCCTTTTATCTAACAGGTGGTACTGCACTTAGCCGTGTATATTTTTCGTACAGATATTCTGATGATTTGGATTTATTTGTTAATAATGATATCAACTTTAATAAATATGTGGAATCATTTTATAAACACTTGATTACTCATCACCAATCTGGACAAATCGAATTGAATCACAAAAAAATACTTAGAACAGAATTTCACACTCAATTTTTCGTAACTAAAGATGAAGCAGAATTAAAAATAGATTTAATAAATGACGTTGCTCCTCATTTTGGTAACTTTATTTATCACGATAAATTAGGTAAAGTGGATAACTTAAAAAACATCTTATCAAATAAACTATCCGCCATTTTTCGATATGAAGTTAAAGCCATTGTAGATCTTTGGATAATATGTAAGAACTTTGCTTTTAGTTATGAAGAAATAATCAACGAAGCAAAAATTAAAGAAGCAGGAGTTGAACCAATAGCGATATATGAAATTATCAGCTCTTTTCCTTTAAATAAATTAAACTTTATCAAATGGATTAAACAACCAAACATTGACGAATTTAAAGATGACATTCACACGATAGCTGAAGATATTTTTTATGGCAGAAAAAACTCTTTAGCAATTTAGTCTGATTATTCTAACAATCTACGTCTCTAAGTGGCTTTAAATACTTCTTGATAGCATCCTCTCGACCCGTCATTTTTCAGAATAGAGTAGTAAAAATCCGTGCAATTCGTGGCGGTGTTAGTCATTGGACATTAGTCATTGGTCATTAAAATTCTTCATTTTTAATTTTTAATTATTCATTTTTAACTATTCATTGTTAATTGTCTCTCGCCAAGATACTTGAGAGCGCAATGAATCCTTTAAATCATGTCAATTAAATTATCTATCAAAATCCGTCCTTTAATTTCGAATCATAATTTAATTAGAATTGTCCGTCTTAGCTTTTCGATTGATGACAATATTCGACATTCGAACAAAATAAATCAATCTTTCAATTAGATACTAAAGGTTTGCATTAATTTTGTGATTAGTTTGATAACTAATTAGCTAAAACTTTTTAATCTGATTTACGAAAGCTCTTATATCATCTAAATGATTAAGAAATTCATATAACTTTTTAACATCAATAATTCCGTATTCGTGTACAAGTAAATTCCTTAGTCCAACCATCTTAGCAATTCTTTCTCCCAATGGTTTATCAAGATATTTATTTGAAATAAGCATGTTAATACAGTCTGAATAATTTTTAGGTATTCCTAAGTTTTTTTCTGAAACATAGCTGCACGATATATCAATTATTATCTGAATAGATTCTAACAATCCATATCTCAATCCCCATTCATCAACTTTATCAGCTAATAGGTCACTAATTGAATAATTATTTCTGATGCTTTGGAGTATCCGCAGGTTTTCTTCGAGTCGTTTTAATTTATCAAAAATCATTTCTTAAAAAATCGCAAATTTGTTGGAGGATAATCTCTGATTAAAATCCGTATTAAATTTTTCTATGTACGGTTTAAAATCCAAATAAAACAGTAATACAGATTTTTTGAATTCTATAAATTTAAATTCATCTTTAACGATTATTGTTTTACCCTCGCTTATTACATTGTATGCTAATTCTGGATTTGAGAGATACAAATTATTCAATGAAACAATATCAACTTTAGTCTTGATAATGTTTTCTAGTCCCAGTACAATCTCTCCTATTTCTAAAATTGTTGGAGAATCTGTAAAATGAATAGCAAAATCAACATCACTATCATACCTCATTTTGTTACTGACAATCGATCCGAAAACAATAGCAAAGTCAATGTTGACTAAATCTTTAAGGAAGTTAACTATCTCAATTTCTTTATCAAGTTTCATTACGTTGTTTATAAAATTACTATAATTAAAATAGTGAATTCAATTAAAATAATCTTTATAAAACTAAATTATATTATATCAAGAACCTTGTAGCACTTCTTTCAATGTAATCCTTGCGAAATGCCTTAACGAACAATATCACTTCGAAATCACTATTCAATAAAAAAATTAATATTTTATTCTAATTGCGAGTATACGAGAGATGCTAAAGACCCAGTTATAAAATACCGGTCATAATTTTTATTATGGTAATGTAATTCAAAAGAAATCTAAGTCCAGAATCTTGTGTTGTT
>CAKZLD010000142.1 GCA_937125135.1 uncultured Ignavibacterium sp. | reverse complement strand
ATGTTCAAGTTTATGTTCAAGTTGTTAGTTAAATAGATTATAAATTTGAGTTGTTAAAAATGTTATAGTTAAACCTAAAATTATTGGTAAAAATGTAGATACAGCAGTCCATTTCCAACTTTTAGTTTCTTTATAAATTGTAAAAATGGTTGTTGAACAAGGATTGTGAAGCAAACTGAATAACATTAAATTAATCCCGGTGAGTAAAGTCCATCCACCCGAATAAAGAATTTGAGCTGTATCCGAAATTGAATCGAGTTCGAATAAAACTCCGCTTCCTGCTCCGAATTCAGTTAATCCAAGTTGAGATACTGTAAGCATTAATATTGTCGGAATTACAATTTCGTTAGCTGGAATTGCGATGACATAAGCAAGAAAAATTACTCCATTTAATCCGAACCAAAAAGCTATTGGATTAACAGCGGAGATGAAATGATTTGCTAAAGAAATATTTTCAACAGTGATGTTAGAGACTAACCAAATAATCATTCCAGCAGGCAATGCAAATATAATTGCACGCCAAAGTACGAATATCGTACGGTCAATTAATGAAGTGTATAAAGTTTGTAAAATTCTTGGTGGCCTATATGGTGGTAATTCAAGACTGAATGCTGATATCTCACCTTTGAGTAAAGTTTTTGTCAAAAACCATGATACAAGAAGGCTTAAGAATATTCCTAATACCGCAATAAAAATAACAGCAGCTGCTGAGAGAAATCCGGCTAAATAAGCAGGAGCAATCCCGCCGATGAAAATTGTAGCAATTAAAATTTGAGTAGGCCAGCGTCCGTTACATAAGGAAAAATTATTTGTAATGATAGCTATTAGTCGTTCTCTTGGAGAATCAATGATTCTGGTTGAAATAACTCCAGCTGCATTACAACCAAAACCCATCGCCATTGTAAGTGCTTGTTTTCCGTGTGCTCCGGCTTTGCGGTATAATGCATCCATATTAAATGCTACTCTGGGTAAATAACCGAAATCTTCAAGCAGTGTGAATAATGGAAAGAAAATTGCCATCGGTGGTAACATCACACTGACAACCCACGCTGTGGAAAGATATGCGCCATCAATAAGAAGTCCGTTTAACCACATTGGAAAATTCAAACTCGTTAATAATTCTTTTAAATAAGGATGCAATGAATCAACTAAAATATACGCAAGCAATGAAGAAGGATAATTCGAGCCAACAATAGTAAGCCAGAACACGATTGCAAGCATCAATAACATTATAGGCAATCCGGAAAATTTGCTTGTAAGAACTTTATCTAAAGTTCTATCAAGACTAAAAGGAGGTTTTTTATCTGAATAAGTAACTGCTTTATCGGCAATTTCTTTTGCATTTTGATAGATTGATTCCATCAGAGTATCGTATAAATTTTCACCGATCTCCCATCTAAGTTTATTTGCAGTTGAAATTATTTTTTCACGATTAGAATTGTCTAACATAGTTTACTTACTTCAATTATCAGGTGGAAGATAAGAAGAGATTTTGAAATCATTGAGATTTCCTAATTCACCAGAACGAATTGAATTTATGATACTCTGATCGCCTTCGAGTAATCTTAAAGCGACCCATCTTTTATTTGGCAGATTTGGAAACTCCTCGATAAGTAATTCCACAATTTCATCTATTGATTTATTCAATTCCTGAGAATTACTTTTCATTTTGAAAGGCTTACAGATATAATTTCCAGTTGCAATTTCAGAAATCATTTTCAGAAGTTCATTTATTCCTTGACCAATTCTTGCATTAGTTGGGATAACAGGAATTCCCAATTGTTTAGATAAAATTCTATCATTGATTTCGATTCCATTTCTCTTCGCTTCATCAATCAGATTTAAGCATAATAAAGCCCTATCTGTGATTTCGAGTATTTGAATAACAAGATTAAGATTTCTTTCAAGTCGAGTGGAATCAACAATAATTACTGTAACATCAGGCTGACCAAATAGAATAAAATCTCTTGCAACTTCTTCATCAGCGCTGGTAGATAGCAGAGAATATGTGCCGGGTAAATCAACAACTTTGTATTTTTTGCCAGCATATTCAAATCCACCTTCAGCTCGAGTAACTGTTTTACCAGGCCAGTTTCCAGTGTGTTGTCTTAGTCCGGTGAGATAATTAAAAACAGTGCTTTTGCCAGTATTTGGATTTCCCGCGAGTGCAACTACAAAATCAAAGTTGTCCATATTTATTCCTAACTTCTTCAGATTACCAGTATTATGGACGGGACAATTTGCACAATTCAGATTTTCTTTATTAGTCATTTTATGAAATTGATTCTATATAAATTTTTTCTGCTTGATTTTTTCTTAATGCGATAGTTGTTCCTCTGATTCTATAAGCCAAAGGATCACCACTTATACTTTCGAGTTCAACTTCTACTTCTGTTCCAGGAACAATTCCTAAATCCATTAATCTTCTTCTTTGCTGTCCTCTGAGAGATTTTGCAATACCGATAATTTTACCACGTTGTCCTACTGCAAGTGAAGAAAGTTTTTTGAATTCACCCAGATGAATTTTTTCCAGTTTAAGTAAACCTACATTTATGTTATTCGCTTCCTGAATTGAAAGAGAGCAAAGTTTTTCGTTAGCATAAAAAGAAACTTCATTATGGAATCTTCCTAAAAATCTTATTTGAATTCCGTTATAAATTCCTTTACTGATTATGCTTTGATAAATATCATCAGGTTCATCTTCAATATGTGTAACCACAGAAATATCACCCGGATTTAATTCTGAGAGTCGAACTCTTCTCATTTCGGGTAATTCACCTTTCGATGAAGGGATCGGATCACCGTGAGGATCAAAAACGGGATTACCAATCTGAGCAGCTAATTTATCAGCTTCTTCAATGGTTAAATTATGTTCAAACTCTTCAGCTAATTGATGCCAGCTTTTTTCGTTTACATTAGTATTGTCTGCGAGAAATTTCTCGTAAAGTCTGTGGAATCGAATAATTCTTAACGCATAGTTTCTACCAGTATCTGTTAATCGGATTTCTTTATCATCAGATTCAACGTGTTTAGATTCCACTAACTGGTTAATTGATGTTTTAATTTGTTGTGTGGTCTTCTGAAGTTTTCCGGATAAGGAATCAATGTTGCAAACAGATTCGTTGTATTTATGATTGTAAATGGCTTTGAGAATATCTTCACGTAGAATTTTTTCATTCTCCATTCTGAAGTTTCGGAGCAATATTTTCCTGTTTCTTATTGATAAGATTAAATAGAAAATTAAAATCAATAATATAATTGCAATTAAAAGGTTGATCATTTTATTTGAGATATATTTAATCTTTTAATCCAAACTCAAGACTGACTATTATATAATTAAAATTAGTTAAAAACTTAACAACTAAAAAACTATTTTAAGTTCATATAGAAAAGAAATTGAAGAGATATAATCAGATTGTTTGAAAACTTTGCAAATCTCTGTAAATAATCTGAAAAAAAATTAGCTCAGACTTTTGCTAATTCTTTATTCAAATCT
>CAKZLD010000141.1 GCA_937125135.1 uncultured Ignavibacterium sp. | reverse complement strand
AAATGAGTTATTCACTTTTGTAATAATCCGGCTCATAAATACTTCTTCTGTCTTTTTACGGTAGTGGTTTGTGCGTAATTCAGTTCTCACCAGAGAGAGCATTTTTGGTTTGGCTTGAGGACTTCGTGAATTCCCATTTTTTAGGGAAAGTTTTTTGTTTATTTCAAACAAGTAATATTTCCTCAAATTTTCACTTTAAAACTAAAATGAAAACAAAGTAAAATCAAAAAGTTTTATTAAAAGCGCTCGTTAATCAATTCAATAATTTTCTTACCTGCATCAGGAATTTTAGTGCCGGGTCCGAAGATTGCAGAGGCACCATGCTCATAAAGGAATTCATAATCCTGTGCAGGAATAACTCCGCCACAAATAACGATAATATCTTCTCTTCCAAGCTTTTTTAATTCTTCAACAAGTTGAGGCAATAAAGTTTTATGTCCGCCTGCAAGAGAGCTCATACCAACAACGTGTACATCATTTTCCACAGCTTGTTTAGCAGTTTCTTCCGGAGTCTGGAAAAGCGGACCGACGTCAACATCAAAGCCCATATCAGCATAAGCAGTTGCAACTACTTTTGCTCCGCGGTCGTGTCCATCCTGCCCCATTTTTGCAATCATAATTCTGGGACGACGACCTTCCCGGCTTGAGAATTCGTCTGTCATTTTACGAACTTCTTCAAATGATTTTTCTTCATTTGAAAATTCGCTGCTGTAAACTCCTGATATTGTTCTTGTCACTGCCTGATACCTTCCACAAACTTTTTCAATTGCATAAGATATTTCTCCTAAAGTTGCTCTTTTTCTTGCGGCTTCAATAGCTAATTCCAATAAGTTGCCATCGCCCGATTCAGCAGCTTTTGTAATTGCATTCAAAGCTGAATCAACATCTTGTTGGTTTCTTGTTTGTTTAATTTGTTGTAATCTTTTTATTTGAGATAATCTTACTGCCGTGTTATCAACTTCAAGAATTTCTATCGGATCTTCTTTTTCAAGTCTGTATTTATTTACTCCGACTATAATTTCTTTTCCGGAGTCAATTCTTGCTTGTCTTCTTGCAGACGCTTCTTCAATTCTCATCTTAGGAATACCAGCTTCGATTGCTTTAGTCATTCCACCGTAGGATTCAACTTCGAGAATGTGCTGCCATCCTTTTTTTAACAGAGCATCCGTCAATGCTTCCACGTAATACGAGCCGCCCCACGGATCAATCACTTTTGTTATGTAAGTTTCATCCTGAAGATAAAGCTGAGTATTTCGGGCAATTCTTGCAGAGAAATCAGTAGGAAGCGCAATTGCTTCATCAAGAGAATTTGTGTGAAGTGATTGAGTATGTCCCAATGCAGCAGCCATCGCTTCAATACAGGTTCGAACAACATTATTAAAAGGATCTTGCTCAGCCAAACTCCAGCCCGAAGTTTGCGAGTGAGTTCTCAGAGCCATTGATTTAGGATTTTTCGGATTGAATTGTTTAATAAGTTTTGCCCAGATTAAACGAGCAGCACGCATCTTTGCAATTTCCATAAAGTAATTCATTCCCTGTGCCCAGAAGAAAGAAAGTCTTGGAGCAAAATCATCAATATCTAATCCGGCGTTTATACCTGTTCTAACATATTCTAAACCATCAGCTAAAGTGTAAGCCATTTCAAGATCAGCAGTAGCTCCGGCTTCCTGCATATGATATCCAGAAATAGAAATACTATTGAACTTAGGCATATTCTTCGCGGTGAACTTGAAAATATCAGCAATGATTCGCATTGACATTTCAGGAGGATAAATGTAAGTGTTGCGAACCATATATTCTTTTAATATATCATTTTGAATTGTGCCTGTAAGCTGTTCGTGTTTTACGCCTTGTTCCTCTGCTGCAACAATGTAAAAAGCCATAACAGGAATGACCGCTCCATTCATTGTCATTGAAACAGACATTTTATCAAGAGGAATCTGGTCGAAAAGAATTTTCATATCTTCAACAGAATCAATTGCAACACCAGCTTTACCAACATCACCAATTACTCTTGGATGATCGGAATCATAACCACGGTGAGTAGCGAGATCGAAAGCAACAGACAATCCCATTTGTCCTTGTGCAAGGTTACGTCTGTAAAAAGCATTGCTTTCTTCAGCAGTTGAAAATCCGGCATACTGACGAACTGTCCACGGACGCTGCACATACATTGTTGAGTAAGGTCCTCTTAGAAATGGAGGTAAACCGGATAAGTAATTTATGTGTTCTGAATCTTTAATATCATCTTCCGTGTAAAGAGGTTTAACAGGAATTTGTTCCATTGTTTCCCAGACAAACTCTTCAACGGATTTTCCGGTTTCCTGTTTAAATTTCTTTTCCCAATCTTCTTTTGAGATTTTTTTTGCGGATAAATCTAATTTGATGTCTCTGAAATTAGGTCTCATAGCTTTGCTCATGATTTTTTTTGATAAATGGCACGCTGATGACACAGATTTAACTGATTTACACTGTTTTAATCTGCGAATGTCTGTCTAATCTGTGTCATCAGTGTTCTATTAAATTATTTTATTTAATAAACTAATAAGTACTTGATAAACATTCGAACCCAGATAAATAAACTCATCAACTCCGCTTGCTTTATGTTGTTCAATCTGATCTTTCGGATAGCCTGCAAGTACAACGATAATGTTTTTATCTTTCTCTTTAATTCCTTTAACAATTTCTGGAACAAGCTCGGGATATGTTTCATCGGTTGAGCAGATAGTAACAATATTTGCTTTTGATTCTAATGCAGATGAAACAGCTTCTTCAATAGTATCAAAACCTTTTGATGGATAAATAATTTCAAAACCACCAACCTCAAAAAATCCTCTTGAGAAATCAGCACGAGCCTTATATTGTTTTAATGAACCCATTGTAGCAAGAAATACTTTTGGTTTGCTTCCTGTTTTCTTGGTGTAATCTAATGAAGCTCTTCTTAACTCTTCAAAAGGTTCAGCTGCACGAGTATAGTTTAGTGGCTTTATTTTCAATTCTTCCTTTTCATAGGTTCTTATGGAGCTTGAGATTTCGCCAATTGCTGCACCGTCTATGTAAGCTTCAATTGCAATTTCAACAAGGTCGTAAGATTTTGTATCGGCAATCTGCTGAAGCTTTTCAAGTATCGCCTGATGTTTTTTATCATCACCACTTACTCTATACTTTTGAATATACTCAACTCTCTTTCTGTAAATTTCATTATAATCGGGTTCGATGACATCTGAAATTTCTTCTTTCGGATTAACATACATGTTAGTTCCTACCAAAACAGATTTTCTTTTTTCGTAATCGGTTTTTCGCGCGTCAGCAACTTTCTTTACTTCACTTTGAACGAAGCCGGATTTAATTGCTTCAAACATTCCTCCGGATTCCTGAATGGATTGAAACAATTTCCACGAAGCTTCACAAATATCGTGAGTAAGTTTTTCTACGAAGAAAGAACCAGCTGCAGGATCAATTACATGGTCAAGATGTGATTCATCTCTTAAAATTATTTGAGTATTTCTTGCAATTCTTCTTGAAAAATTATCAGGCTGTTTGTAGAGACTATCAAAAGGATTTGTAGTAATAGCATCAGAGCCACCCGCAACTGCCGAAAATGATTCGGTAGTAACCCGAAGCATATTTACATAAGGATCAGAAATAGTTTTGTTGTAATCTGAAGTTTTGCAATGAATGTAAATTTTATAATCGTCGTTAATTCCGAATGCTTTCAGAATATTATTCCATAAAATTCTTGCAGCTCTCAGTTTTGAAATTTCCATGAAGTAAAAAGAGCTTACTCCGAAAGTAAATTTAATTCTTGGCAGAATATCTTTAATATCAAGTCCTCTCGAAATCATTTCGTTCAGATAATCAGCAGCAGTTGCAAAAACAAAAGCAAGCTCTTGAACAGCAGTTGCACCAGCATTACTGTAATTGTATCCGCTAATCCCAATAGTTCTCAAAGGTGAACTTGAACGAATCATCAATTGAGTCGTTAATTTGATTTCATCAAAAATTCTGGAAAGAGAGATTGGCAGATAACCAAACTTTAACAAAAAATCATACGGGTCGGATGTTATTGAGCCACGAATGTTCATCAAACCAATTCTTAATTCACGAGTGTATGAAGCAAATAGAAGTGCAAAAGGCAGAGCAGAAAAACCGCCGTGAATGTGAATGGGATATTCGGTCAAATTTATATCATCAAACAGCACTTGCATTTTTCTTATGCCTGAAATTGACAAGCCGCCTTTTCCCACTTCTCCAGGTTGAGATTGGTCAGCGTCTTTTCCTAAAAGAGTGGGAAGATCAAGAGAAATATTTATGCTGTTTAAACCGCGGGCAAGGTCATGTTGCAACGCCTCGTTAATTTCTTCAGGAAGAGCATAAGAATATTCCTGAGCAATTTCCCAAGGAGATGAATGATAACCACTTGCTTTTGAACCTCTGACAAAGTTTTCAAATCCAGGATAGCTGTTAATGAATGGAATATTTTCAATATCTTTTTGAGTGTATATTGGTTGTAAGTTTATGCCTTCAAAAGTTTTTGTAATCAACTTTTTTTCGTAAGAATCACCCTTTAATTCTGCTTCGACTTGTTTTTTCCAATCATCAAAATCAGGAATAGGAAAGTCATTTTTAAGATTAAGTTTTTCTTCCATTTTCGCTCCAAAAAATCATTAAAATTTCGTTGTCAAAATTACGAAAAATGGAAGTGAGAATTGAGAGATTTTAGAAATCTTCAACCTCCAAATAATTCTTACGAACGGAACTTACCTTTCAAACTTTTCTAATTACGGGAAACATTGACCTTCAATTATTTCTCGCAATTATCCTAAAAGTTTAACTGACGAAATTCCTCCGTCAACTTTCAATATCTGACCAGTTATAAAAGAAGAAGAATCTGAAAGCAAAAACTCTACAAGCTCTGCAATTTCTTTTGCATTACCAATTCTCTTCAAAGGATGTCTTTCTTCTGAAGATTTGACTTTGCTTTCGTTATTAAGAAGCTTATTTGCAAGAGGAGTATCCGTGATTGAGGGAGCTATACAATTTACTCTAATTGAAGGAGCAAATTCAGCAGCAAGTGAACGAGTCAATCCTTCAATTGCTCCTTTAGCTGAAGCAATGGATGCGTGATACGGCATTCCGGTTTGAACAGCCACAGTGCTGAATAAAACAATGGATGACTTTTCAGAAGATTTAAGATTGTTGAAATATTTGTTAATTACTTTTACTGCTCCGAGTAAATTGACTTCAAAATCATGTTGAAAATCTTCGAGATTAAAATTTTTGAAAGGTTTTAAGTTTATTGTTCCGGGGCAATAAACCAAGCCGTCAATTTTTTCAGAGATTTGAGGAAGTTCTTCTGGAGATTTAGTTATATCTGACGAGAAAAACTCGATATTATTCAGTTCATCAAGATTTCTTTTTCCTCTGCTAAGAACAATTACCTTGTTCTGTTTGCTTAAAATTTTTGTTGTTTCAAGTCCGATTCCGGATGTTCCACCAACTATTAAAAATGTTTTCATACTCTTTTCAACTTTTGTTTAAATTAAAAATTATATTGTAGGTTTAATCCAATTCCACCATTCAAAATATTTTCCAGTTTAGGATATAACATTAAGT
>CAKZLD010000140.1 GCA_937125135.1 uncultured Ignavibacterium sp. | reverse complement strand
GTCAAGAAATTTTTCAGCATCACTGAGTTGAGTTTCATCAAGATTCAGAGCAATTAACATTGGTTTAATGGATAAGAATTGGTAAGTCCTTAATAATTGTAAATCCTCTTTACCGAAGTGATGATCTCTTAATGGAATTTCAGACTGAAGAAGTTCGAAACACTTTTCAAGTACAGGTAATTCCCGTTTTAATTTTTCATCCTGAGTTTTTAGAATCTGCTTTTTAATATTTTCAATTCTTTTTTCTACAACTGCTAAATCAGACAAAATAAACTCTGTTTCAAATGTGTTAATATCTCTTATCATATCAATTGATCCATCAGGATGAGGCACGGCTGGATTATCAAAAAGTCTAACTACCTGAACAAGTGCATCATTAGTTTTAACTTTTGAAAGGAAATTGCCAGTAAATTGAGTTGAGCCGGAATCACCTTTTTGTAGTCCAACTACATCAACAGCATCAATTATGGCATTAACTTTTTTCTTTGGATTAAACAGCTCTGTTAGTTTATCAAGACGTTTATCAGGCACTTTTATTATCGCTTGATGAGATTCAGATTTCCCTGAATCGGATTGAGCGAAATGTGTTTTAGTAATTGTCTGAAATAAAGTAGTTTTACCTGAAAATGGTAATCCAACAATTCCAATCTGCATTTATTCCTCTTGATATAATTTGAATTTGAAAATATTTCTATACAAATATACTAACAGAATAAACTGAGAGTGCGACTGAAATTAATAGCTTTAATAAGATTGGAGTGTTTTAAGAGTAAAAAGAATTTCTATTATTTGAAATATTCTGAAAATCATTCTGAACTATTCTGAACATAATTTTTATATTTCGTTATGTAAATTTGATTCATTATAAGGAGGCAAAATGAAAATCTTAAAATTATTCGTACCACTATTGTTAATTGCTCTTACAATCTATTATTGCACAACAGTTCCAATTACAGGACGAAAGCAGTTTAACATTATTCCTGCTGCTCAAATTAATTCTCTTAGTTTTCAGCAGTATGATGAATTTCTGAAATCAAATAAACTTAGTACTGATGAACAATCAACAGCCCTGGTTAAAAAAGTTGGGTTGAATATCAAAGCTGCAGTTGAAAGATACTTTGCAGAGAAAAACTGGAGCAAACAACTCGATGGTTACAAGTGGGAGTTTAATCTCATCGAAAGTGAAGAAGTTAATGCTTGGTGTATGCCCGGCGGAAAAGTTGTAGTTTATACAGGAATTCTTCCAATCACAAAAGATGAAACTGGATTAGCAGTTGTAATGGGACACGAAATCGCTCACGCAATTGCTCAGCACGGCTCTGAAAGAATGAGTCAGGGACTACTTCAGCAATTAGGCGGAATGGCTTTAGATGTTGCGTTGCAAAATGAACCCGCAGCAACTCGCCAGTTATTTATGACTGCTTACGGAATTGGTTCAACTATCGGGGTAATTTTACCTTACAGCCGAACTCACGAAAGTGAAGCAGACAGACTTGGTCTTATTTTCATGGCTATGGCAGGTTATGATCCAAATCAGGCAGTGGATTTCTGGCAGAGAATGGCAGATTTGAATAAAGTAAAAGTACCTGAGTTTTTAAGTACTCATCCTTCTGATCAAACCAGAATTGCAGATTTGAAAAAGCATTTACCCGAAGCACTGAATTATTACAGAAGATGATATGAACATTGTTGAATTAATTCAAAGAAAACGTGATGGAAAAACTCTTAATGAGAATGAAATCAATTTTATAATTTCTGAATACACACAAAAAAGAATCCCTGATTATCAGATGTCAGCTTTTCTGATGGCTGGATTCATAAAAGGATTTTCAAAAAAAGAAACTTCATCTCTCACGAAGTCAATGCTTTACAGTGGAAGGGTATTGGATTTCAATCATATTGAAGGGAAAAAGGTTGATAAACATTCAACTGGCGGAGTTGGTGATAAAACCTCACTAATCATTGCACCGATTGTGGCTTGTGCTGGAGTTTATGTTCCGATGATTTCAGGACGAGGATTAGGACACACAGGCGGAACTTTGGATAAATTAGAATCAATCCCCGGATTCAGAACGGATTTATCACTGAAGAAATTTGAAAGTTTACTCAAAAAAAATAAAACTGCTTTAATTGGTCAAACGAAAGAAATTGCTCCAGCTGATAAACTGATTTATGCTCTGCGAGATGTAACTGCAACTGTTGAGTCAATTCCGCTAATTACTGCAAGCATTATGAGTAAAAAACTTGCTGAAGGAATTGATGGATTAGTTCTCGATGTTAAAACTGGTAGTGGTGCTTTTATGAAAAAGCAATCTGACAGCGAACAACTTGCTGAATCACTTGTGAATACAGCAAAATCTTTTGGGAAAAATTGCGTTGCAATTATCAGCGATATGAATCAACCTTTAGGAAATTACATCGGGAATTGGCTTGAAGTGCTTGAATCAATTGAAGTACTCAGAGACGGAAAGAAAAATGATTTGACGGAACTTTCGTTAATCCTCGCTGGAATAATGATTTATCTTGGTGATAAAGCAAAATCAATTAATGAAGGGATTGAAAAAGCAATTAGAATTTTAAAGTCAGGTGAAGCATTTGAAAAATTTATTCAGATAGTTAAATCGCAAGGTGGAGATGTTGATTTAATATTAAATCCAGATGATTATCCTAAATCAAAATTTTCTTTTGAATTAAAATCAGAAAAAAGATGTTACTTAAGTAAAGTTGACACGTACGAAGTTGGAATGGCAGCTCTTGAATTAGGTGCAGGCAGATTAAAGAAAGAAGATAAAATTGATTACAAAGCAGGAATAAAATTTTTCCCCAAAATTGGAAGTGAAATCAAAAAAGATGAAGTAATCTATCAGCTGTTTACAGATAATCCAAATGCGCTTGAAATTGCAAAAACAAGATTATTCAAAGCTCTGAAATTTTCAGAAACAAAGACAAGTAAAAAGCATCTTATCAAGAAAATAATAAATTAAAAAGGAGAAATAAAAATGGCTTCTAAAGAAGAAATCGTAAAAGAGCTTCAGAAAAGTTACTGGATGGAAATAGAAACAGTAATGAATTACATCGCTAACTCAGTGAATCTCGATGGAGTAAGAGCAGAAGAAATAAAAAAATCTCTTGCTGCTGATATAACAGAAGAAATCACTCACGCACAAACATTAGCGAAAAGAATCAAAGAGCTCGATGGTCTTGTCGAAGGTTCAAATTCATTCAAACCTGAACAAGTCTTTCTTCAACCGAAAGAGGATACAACAGATGTCGTTTCTGTGATTGAAGGAGTAATTGAAGCCGAAAAAGGGGCAATTGCTCAGTACAATAAAATTATCAAGTTGTGTGAAGGAGTTGATTATGTAACTCAAGATTTAGTTATCAGTCTTCTCGCACAAGAAGAATCACATATGATAGAGTTCCGAGGATTTTTGAAAGAGTATAAAAAATAGTTATTTGGTTGAGTGATTAGTTTTTCAAAATATTAGTGATAATCAGTTGCATCATTCCTTATTCAGTAATAAATATCGAGCTAATCACTCAACTTTACTTTTTAGCCCAATCTAATTTCCATAGATATTCATTTCAATTACGAATTTAATAATCAATTTAAATATCAATTTCCATTTTCAATGTAACAATCATTAACTATATTTCAAAAGAAAAAATATCAACTTAAGAGGTTAATATGCTTTTCATTATAGCTTCGCTTGGTGCGATTGCTGCTATGTTCGTTTTTCAAGCAGCAAAAAAGAGAGGAAGTAATACAGAAGCAACATTTTCTTTTGCAGGATTTTTGGTCGCCACGATTATAGCTTTA
>CAKZLD010000139.1 GCA_937125135.1 uncultured Ignavibacterium sp. | reverse complement strand
TTTGCTACCTGTCCGCTTCCACCGAAGCAGAATTATTTAAATTTAAGAATTGAAGCCGGAGAGAAAAATTATGGACATTAAGACTTTCTTAGAATTATTGTGTACTTATCTCGATTAACTAACAAAAGTGCTTTGACTTTATCAATTAGTCTATTGGATTTTATTTCCCACAACCAAGTAGAAAAATAACCATCTCTGTTAGTGTAAAGAACTTTAAAGTCAAGATCGTTAAACACTTTTTGCAGAGCTTTTTTAGAAAAAGTGTGAGGATGTCCTTTATCAATTAAAAATTTTTCCATCAGCTTACGGATAAATCTTCCCCACAAGTGATATGTATTTTGTCTGAAATATAAAATGCCGCCAGTTTTTAATACTCTCTTCATTTCGGTTAAAACTTGTTGCGGTTTATCGCAATGGTCAAGCACATTATCCATAAGAATTAAATCAAATAATTCCGATTTGAATGGAAGATTTTCTCCAACTGAAGTTAGATAAAAAACTTTTTTATCACGATAATTTCTGTATTTCGGAATTGATGAGTAAAAATCTTCAAGTGGATCAATTGCAAACCTGAAATCTGATAGAAGATGAGTAATAATACCTGCAGCACCAGTACCAATCTCAAGAATTTTAGTCTCTTTCTGAATATTTATATATGGCTTTAACAAATCAATGATTTCAACAGCAAAGTTTTCGTAGAAAGTTAAATCAATTTTATCTGCTTGATTCTGCCACCAATTTCTTTCATATTCCTGAGCTAATTTCCATCGAGACATTTTATAACTCTCTTATTTTGGAAATAAACGTTTTAACTGATGCGAAGACTTCCTCAGTACTCAACTCTTTGATACACTTAAATTGTACATCCCGCCGACTGCAGGTCAGTGGCTTTGGGGAATAAAAGAAACAAGGAGAGCATTCAAGATTTAAAGAAACAATTTTATAATTTGTCTTCCACGGATGAATATATCTAGTATTCGTCGGTCCAATTATAGCTACAACATTCAATTGTAAAGCCGAAGCAATATGCATCAATGCTGAATCATTTGTGATGAAAAGGTTACAACGTTTCATAATGGCAGAGGATTGAAGAAGAGTATTTGTCTCCACTAAAAAAACTCTTTCCGAATTGATTCCATTAAAAATTTCAGATTTCAATTCCTTCTCTTCAGGTCCGCCGAATAATAAAATTTTACACTCGTATTCGGATAAAAATCTTCTTGAAAGCTGAACAAATTTTTCCGGTTCCCATCTTCTTTTGATGTGATTTTTCAAAGTCGCACAACCGGGATGAATTCCGATAACGAAATCTTTTTCTGTTATTTTTCTTTCATCTAAATATTTATCGGCAAACTCATAATCTTCTTCCTGGAAGAAAATTTCCATCGGTGGGATCGAGTCATTTTTTTTCTCAAGCAACTTTTCAATCATTTTAATATTAGTTTCAACATTGTGTGTGTCATCATTTTCATCAACGAGAAAATTATTCAACCAACCAAAGTTTTGGAAATTCATTCTTCTATATTTTACAGCAAACCTTTTCCTTGCTCCAATCAAAAAACTTATAATGTTATATTCTCTTCTGTTGGATGGATAGACATTTATTGTTGCATCGTATTTCTTCCTCAAGGAAAAAACAAATTTCAGAGAGTTTACGGCGCCTTCTCTCAGGAAATCGAAGTAAATCAGATTTGAAATGTTTGGATTGAATTTATAAATATCATAAGCTCCTTTTAACATAACAAGCATATCAATCTGTGCTGATGGTAAAGTGTTCTTTAATACTTTAAGAGACGGACTAAACATCAAAGCATCACCAATTCCGGAGAGAGCAATGATAAGTATTTTCATTTAGATTTAGAGCAGATATTATTTGATTGTAATTAGAAAGTCATCCTTAATTTGTGTAATATTCAAACTAAGGATGACCAATTTCTAATTATTTAGTTGTATCATTCCCTTGTAAAAGATTTCTGTACTTTTCAACGTTACTTTTTACAGACGGATCATTCGGGTAAAGAGCTTCTATTTTTTTCCAGAGTTCGTAAAGTTTATCATTTCGGTTTTGGTTCTCATAAATTTCCAGAAGAACTCTATAAGGGTTATAAAAAGACTGAACGTCATTTGGATTTTCTTCCAGTTTCTTTACTGCAATTTTCTCAACCTCTTCAGAAAGTTTCAAGTATTTTTCATTTGCACCTGCACGCATATAAAGGTTACTTAATTCAAATAACAATCCCATCTCAATTGGTAAAAGTTTGACAGGCATTTTGTTTTCCATTTCATCGAGCGTTTGAATTGCAAGGTCGTTCTTTCCCTGACTCAAATAATATAATGTCATTCTAATAAATGCATTCCTGTAATTCTGGATCATCCTTTTATGATTATCATCGAGGAAGATTGTTGGATCATTCAATCCTCGAAACTTAAATCCAGGCTGGAAGTCTCTGCTGAATGAAGGATTTTCTTTCAATTGAGCAGCAAGAACATTCGGTTCAACAAATTCTGATTGTGATGGACGTTTTTCAGGAACTAATCTGAACGCCATTCCTTCCATTCTTAAATAATCCTGTAATCCGATTTTGCTATCATCAGAGCAAGTTACTGCAAAATAAATTGGTCTCTGCCAGTTATTTGCTTCAACGATTTCACGAACCATAATATCCTGAACACGAATTCCTGTTACATCACCAAAATTCAAAGTGTGTGGCATTGTCCAGTTTAATTTACCTTGAATGATAACTGACGAATCCCGAACACTATAATCTTTAATGAATTCCGAAGAAACATTTTCAGTGCCTTGAATTTTGGGTAATGGAATAGATATTTCACGGGTTGACCATTGAGTTGGTCTAATGTTTCTTATTTGCTCATCTGATAATCTAATCCTAACAGTACCAACATTGTAAGGATCATTATTTTTCAACTGTCTGATATACCATTCGGTGTTAAGTAAACTCAGATTCACAATCTTCACATCTCGTCTTACTCCCTCAACATCCTGAAGATACCAAAGTGGAAATGTATCGTTATCTCCATTTGTAAATAGAATTGCATTAGGTGCACAAGTTTGAAGCAAATTATATGAATAATCCCAAGCAATGTAATTTCTGGATCTGTCATGAGTGAAATAATTTGCACTCAACATTTTAACAGGAATAAGCACGAAAAGAATTGTCAACGTTCCAAACACCGTTGCTTTTTGAATTAATTCTCTTTGAATTTTACTTTGGATGATTTCAATCAAACTATAAACACCAACCGAAATCCAGATTGCAAATACAAAGAATGCCCCCACATAAAAATAATCTCTTTCTCTGGGTTGGGGCTCTTGTTGATTTTGATAAAACGCTGTAAGATAACCCATCAGGATGAACATAATCATAAAGACCGAAGCCATTTTCCAATCTCGCCGGAAGTGGAAATAAATGCCAAATAATCCAAGCAGGAATGGTAATCCAAATAAAGAATCTTTTACATCACCATTGAACTTAACACCAATAAGTTTTCCGAAGATGTTTGCAATCCCATTGAATGGTGCGACATTTGGACCCATATCCTGAACCCAACCTTCACGACCGGCAAAATTCCAAAGCCAGTATCTCGTCATCATATGATTCATTTGATAAGTATAGAAGAAATCCAAATCAGATGAATAATTTGTATAAATTCCCTGCTGATGTGGTTCTGCACTAAATCTTCGTTTGAAAGTTGGGAAGTCTCCATATTGTTCACGATTGAGATATTTTTCTAACTCAGGGAAAGTGTTAGGTTCATTTTCATTCATTGGTGGATTTTGATTTGCACGAATAATAACCATTGCGAAGGTGGTAAAACCTATTAAAATAAAAATCATTGACATTGAAACCAGATGTAAGGTTGGCTTTGATTCTTTTACAGAATAATAAACCATATATCCAAGAATTCCGAAGACAATTGCAACGAAAATTAATTCAATAACTATATTTTCACCACCGATTAAAGTAAGTAATGCAGGGAAATATTTAACTACACCCGGATAAGTTGCAAATAGAGCGATACCTCCAATTATCAAAGGCATGTAAAATGAGTTTCGGTTTAAAAGTTTTTTGTAGTTAATTCCCACAATCAAAGCACTTATTAGAGCAACTACAATCTTGAAAGTTGAATCAAATTTTTCATATTGCTCGGGAGAGGGAGGAAACTGTGATTTTTCATTTGCCCACCAAGCAACAGCAATCAGTAGAACAATTCCAGAGTGAACAATAAACCATAAACCTGTTTTTTTTAGTTGCTCTTCATCCTGAACATATTTTTTGAACATTACAATCATAACAACAGGAACTATTGCCAGAACACTCATCAGGTGAACACCGGTAGATAGTCCAATTAAATAAGCAATCAGTATAATATACTTCTCAGCATCTTTCTTATCAGGATTTTCATTCCATCTCATTATCAGATAAGTTACTGCTGCAAACAGAAATGTACTTGAAGCATAAACTTCTGCTTCAACTGCATTAAACCAAAAAGTATCACTGAAAGAAAATGCCAAAGCACCAATTGCTGCTGAGATATAAATTGTTAATCCATCCAATAAAGTCTTTAACTCTTTTTTCAAATAGTTTTGAATAACTTTAACTATTATTAAATACAAAAAGAAAATTGATAACGCACTTGTCAATACCGAAAGTAGATTAACTCTGTAACCAATATTTTCAACAAGCGGAATTTTTGAAAAGATATTGCCGATTATTAAAAATAGAGGTGCTCCGGGCGGATGAGGAACCTGTAAATAATAAGCAGCTGCAATAAACTCTCCGCAATCCCAGAAAGAAACGGTTGGTTGTACAGTCATTAAAAATACTATTAATGAAATCAGAAATACTACAATTGCAAAAATTCTGTTTAGAAGCTTCAAATCCATCTATTACCTCAGTTAATTTTCAATTTTTATTTCTTTTTGAATAAGTCATCTAATTTTGAAATATCTTTCTTTTCATAATATTTATCGTATAGTTCTTTTAATCTACGCATTGAGACAGAATCAAAATCTTCATCATCTTTCTGACGCTTGACGAACATTTTATATTCTTCAAGTTCCCTGGCGGTGAATCTTTTTTCACATTTTTTCAGATAGTCAAGATATTTTTGTTGTTCGCTGATGCCCATAAATTGAACTAAAATGTTTATGAATATTATTATTCGTAAAATCTAAAATAAGTAAAGCGGAATTATCATAAAATAAATAATACTGGTTATCATAATTGACAGCTTACCATATTAAAGGCTGAAACAGACGTATTTAATCGTTTTGTTGTTGTTAATGTGTTGTTGCTCGAATTTGGTTGTAATTTTCAAATCATTTTTATATTCAGATGAATCATAAAGATTATCTACTGCTGAAATAATTTTTAGTTTTTCTTCTTTTGTAACTTGAATAGCATAGTTAAACAATGTCTCATCATCTGTTTTAAGATGAATTTTTGCTCCAGGAACACAAATTTTTTTGTAAACATCCAAAAACCGATTATGAACAAGTCTCTGCTTAATACTTTTTCGCATCGGGAATGGATTGGGAAATGGAATCCAGATTTCCTCAACTGATTTTTCAGGAAATATAAGATTTAATCTATCAATTCTGGAGATAATGAATAAACAGTTGTTTATTTGGTTTTCAATTGCATATTTAGCTCCCGTCCAAACTCTGCTACCTTTAACATCTATTCCAATAAAAAATCTCTGTGGATATTTCATCGCTAATGAAGTGGTATATTCACCGTTTCCGCAACCAAGCTCAAGAGTGAATTTCTGGTTCTCTTCAAACTTTGATTTTAGCTGTGCATAGATGTTCTCGGTGTTTCCCCATAAAACATTCAGCAAAGAACGAACTTCCTGTTGTTTTCTTCCTTTTCTTCTCATAATCTGAAAAATTTGAGATGTAAAAATAAATCAGAGAGATGTTATTACTAAGGAATGAACTTATAATTAAGTCTATTTATTAAGCTTAAAATCTCGGTAAATCAATTGTAACTGTTGTTCCACTACCTTCTTTACTTTCAATTAAAATTTTACCATTAAGTTTTGTCATTATATCTGAACAAAGCACCAGCCCAAATCCGGTGCCTGTTTCTCCGTTAGTGCCTTTTCTGCTCACTTTAGTCTCAAGCTTAAACAAATTCGGTAAATCCTCTTCCGATATACCAACACCATAATCTTTAATTTTGATGAGACATTTATAATCTTGACACTCAACGAAAGTTTCTATCTTCTGCCCTATGGGAGAAAACTTGATTGCATTTGACAGAACATTTCTGAAAACTGTTGAGATCAAGTTTCTATCTGTTTTTATTTCAAAATCAACTGAATCTAAAATTTTAACATGCAATTTCTTTTGTTCAATTGTTTGGGAGAAATGAGAAATTTCAGAAAGCAGAATTTCTTTAAGATTTACATTTTCTATTTTGAGATTTACGTTAGTTCTCTGCAATCGCCCCCACAAAAGTAATTCTTCCAAAAAATTGTATTGTTTTTCCAGAAGATCTTTCATTTTCTGCAAAAGTTGTCTTCTTTCATCTTCACTGAGGTCCGTATAATTCTCATTCAACAATCTC
>CAKZLD010000138.1 GCA_937125135.1 uncultured Ignavibacterium sp. | reverse complement strand
ACCCGATTGGATTTCCACCTTCTAAATCTAAAATAATTATTTTTTTATTATTTCCTTCAAATTTCACAGATTTTATTCTATTATCAGGTTCGAAAACATAATTATTTGTATTTAATGCAGTATTTTCTTCAAGTGCCTCACTGAACTCAATTTTAACTTTATATTGATTTATTAAATTATAATTATTGATATATAAATATTCATTAGTATTTTGTTGAGGAACGAAGAAGTTAATCGAGTCTCGTAATACAGGAGAATTGTAAAAATCCATTAGTGTTTCAATTACTAATTTGTTATTACCGGTAATCAATTCTTTATTAAAAGAAAGTAAATAACTATACTGATTTAATGGACTTATCGAGTTCGGATAACCAAAATTTAATACTTTCATCGAATTAAGATTATCAATTGTAGTTCTGATTTTATTACTAAAAGTTACTACTAAAGACTTTGGACTCTGAACTGATAAATTAACCAATCTTGTTTTATTTTTAACAAAAACTTCTTTAACATCAGATAAAATAGAATTTCTGGATGGATCAATTAAGTCAACGGACTGAATAGCATAAAAATAAAATGTATTGTTAGTCAAATTAGAATCAACTAATTCTTTAGAATTTACAGTTTTGTAAGGATTTAGCTCATTTACAGATAATCCTCGATAAACCATATATGTTTCTGATTGTCCTTCCCAAGTCAATTTAATTTTTGAAGAATCAATACTAAATGCTTCAGTAATAAAAGGTATAGAATATTTTGTAGCATCAAGAAATTCTATAAATCTGATTTTATCAGCTTTTGGCAGAGCTAATTCTTTGATGTCATTTTTATTAAAATCTGATATTAATATTGAATTTGAATTTACATTTTCGAAATATGAAATAAACTTTACTCCTGCTGGATCAAATTTCATTACATATGCATAAGGGAAAGTAAAAAGTATAAGTTCCTGTTTTCCGTCATTATCCAGATCTGAAAATCTTATGGCGTTTTCGGCTTTTCTAAATGCATTGTTGAATTCATAAGCAGCATCTATAAAAGGATAATCAAATAAAACATTTACATTATTATCAAGAAAGTTGAAGATTATTAACCGATAGTAAGGCGCAATATCAAATCTTTCAATCGAATGCAATAAGACTGCTAATTCTTGTCTTCCGTCTCCATCAAAATCTCCATTTGTTAGAAATGCTGAATTACCAAAAAATTCTGTAGAAATAACTTTAAAAGGTACCAGATGATCATTTCCACGAATTTCATAGGAGAATAAATCACCATCTTCATCTACGAGCCATAATTCTCTTATACCATCATTATTCGAATCATAAATAATTGCATTTGGCGAATTAATTCTGTTTTGTCCTATCCAGCGTGGTGAGAAGTTTCTAAATGTATTTTTTTCTATAGGAATCAGAGATTGATTACCTTGAAACTCCCATAAACCAATAGTTGTATCATTTTTAACTACAATGACTTCAGTTTTTCCATCTGAATCAATATCTCGAGCTAATATTGGCCAGAAATCTCCCCCGGTTTTACTGAACTTCTGAGAAAATTTTGAACTAAAAGTATTTTCCTGTTCCAATACAAAACCATCTCTTACGAATAATGTCAAGAGATCAAGCTTTCCATTATTATTAAAATCTCCGTGGTCTTTTACAATTCGCTCAATAATAGAATCTTTGTATTCAAAAGAATTATTCTTAAAAGAAAATATTTTAGACACCCTTTGATTTAGAGACTCTCTCAAAATTATTTCATTATCATTTGAACTTAATATACTTAACGGATTAGGATATAAACTACCCGATGGTAGTTCGAAATCCATATATCTATAATTCGTTAACTGAAAGCGATTTACTAAATTTAATCTGAAATAATTTCCCTGATTTTTCAATATTGTTTTTAATCCGACCAAATTTTCAGCCTCTAAATAAACATCATATTCCTGATTTTGAGATAATAAATTTACTGGTACAAATCCGTAGTGTAATTGTTTGACAAATTGATTATTAACTGTAAAACCGTCAAGTGTAATGAAACGAAAGTTATTTTCAGGACTATTTTTTTCTTTAAAGTATAATCGAACAATTGAAGGCTCATCAGTATAAACGGCAGAGAGGATTGTGTTTTTATTTCCATATAAACACGGAGTTACAGAAATCAATTCAGCTACGGGTGGCGTACGATTGATATGAAAATGCACTCTCTCTTCCAATGTTCTGCCATTATTTTGATTTACAACTAATCTCAAAGTATATGTTGAATCCTTTAAATTCTTCAGATTTAAACTATAAATCCATTTCTTATCAAATTGATAAAGTCCTTTATCAATTAGTTTAGTCCAATTATTTGGATTAAAACCTATTCCAAAACTCAAATCGAAACTCTGAAAATACGCCGAAAGTATAGTTGCCGAAATATGAAGTGTATCTGATAAAGTAGAATAATCCATCAGCGGAAAATCAAATTTTACTATTGAAGGAGCGAGAACATTTAAAGCTCTAAAAACATTTAATCTTCCAGCACCACTTCTCAAATCCCAACCCGACTGACCTATATCATCTGTTGTTGACTTAAGAATTTGTTTGACTTCTTCGTTTGTAAAATTTGACTTTGAAAGAATCAAACAAGCTGCAGCACTTACAAATGGAGCTGAAGCAGATGTACCGTTAATTGGAGTGTAATTGTTGTTTTTAGCAGTTGTTAAAATATTTGTTCCTGGTGCAACTAAATCAATTGTAGAACCCCAATTCGATGAAGGAGCGACTCCATCATTAATCGTAGAATTTCCGACACATATTACTTCAGAGTAGCCAGATGGATAATGCGGTGCAGATGAACCTGCATTTCCAGCACTCGATACTAAAACTAAATTTTGTGAATGAGCAAACCTTATCACATCTCTCAAAACCATTGAAAAAGAATTATCACCAAAACTCATATTTATAACACGAGCGTTCATTAAAACTGCATAGAGAATTGCAGCAGCTACATCATCTTCCTCACCGTATCCATTAGGATCAAAAGCACGAATATTCAGAATTTTAATATTTGGAGCAGTTCCAGCAATACCTGAAATATTGTTTGTTTGTGCGGCAGCTATTCCAGCGATGTATGTTCCGTGTCCTTGATCATCGAAAGGATTATTATCCCAATCTAAATAATCCCCTGCAGATGAATCGAACGGAAAACCGAATCTATCTGTAAAATCCCAACCCATATAATCATCAATAAAGCCGTTGCCATCATCGTCAACTCCATTAAATCTTTTGTCTCTTCCCTGCTGATCTGTTCCAATTTCACCCTGATTAAAAAAAATCTGATTTTTTAAATCAGGATGGTTGTAATCAATTCCGGTATCTATAATCGCTAATTTTATGTTTGGATTTCCTTGCGTTATATTCCACGCATCGAAAGCCTTAATTTTTTCCAAAGCCCATTGTTGGGAAACAAGAGAATCATTTGGTAAAATATTTATTTGGTAAGTCTTTGCTATTTCTACATACTCAATTTCATTATCGCTTTGAAGTAAAGCTATAAGATTTTCTGAGTCTATTCGCTCTGTAAATTGAAGTTTAACTATCCTGCTTAGCGGTTCAATGTCTTTCGAAAGATTTTTTGCCAAATAATTCATTTCAAATTCAGGCAAAGCAAGTAAATTACGTGCAGAAATATTGGTGAATCTTTTTTCAATTATTCTATTTTCAATCTGCTGCTTGTCAATATAATCTTTATACTTTATGAAAATTGTTGATTGGGCAAATATAGAATAATGAAAAAGAAGAGCTGAAAGAATGAACAACAAATTAAACTTCATAAATTTCTTTCCTGAATTTTGAATCAATTTCTGTTGGATAATTTCCTGAAAAACAAGCTGTGCAAAAATTTTCCTTGCCAACTTCAGAAACTGCATCTAACATTTCTTCAATAGTTAAGTATTCAAGACTATCCACTTCAAGGTAATTTTTAATTTGGTCAATATTTTTATCCATCTTGTATGCAATAAGTTCTTCTTTACTTGGGAAATCCATTCCATAAAAACAAGGATGAGTTATTGGAGGTGATGAAATTCTCAAATGAATTGACTTCGGCCTTGCTTCTCTAAGAAGGTTCACCAACTGCTTTGAAGTTGTACCACGAACAATTGAATCATCAACTACCACAATAGTTCTGCCTTCAATTACACCTTTAACGACATTAAACTTAATCTTTACTCCTATTTCTCTGTTTATTTGTCCGGGCTGAATAAAAGTTCTGCCAATATAGTGACTACGAATTAAACCTATTTCCATTCGAGCTTTAATGTTTTGTTTTTCCAATTCTCTTGCATAACCTAACGCAGTTGTATTTGAACTATCAGGAACACTGATGACATAAACTCTGTCTCCATCTGGATCCGTTACAGGATGTTTTTTTGCCAATTCTTTTCCTAATCTCCTTCTCATTTTATCAACATTATGTCCAAAGATAAAACTGTCTGGTCTTGAAAAGTAGATATATTCAAAAACACAATGTTTTAAGTTTGTTTCAGAATTTAATCTGAAGGATTTTTCATTTCCACTTCTAACTACTTCATCATCAATAACAATTACCTCTCCGGGCTCAACTTCCCTGACAAATTGAGCAGAGATTAAATCAAATGCACAAGTTTCAGATGCAAAGACGAATGAGTTATCTAATTTTCCCATAACTAGAGGTCGAAATCCATAACTGTCTCTCGCAGCGATAAGCATTGTATCAGTTAAAATCACTACACAATATGCTCCTTTGATTTTATTCAGAGCTTCGATTATTTGATCAATTTGATTTTCTAATTTGCTTCTTGCGATTAAATGTAATATGACTTCGGTATCACTGGTTGTTTGAAATATTGCTCCTTCCTTTACTAATTCTTCTCTCAACTCTCTTGCATTTGTGAGGTTTCCATTATGAGCTATAGCAAGATTCCCCATTCTGTAATTAACCATAAACGGCTGAATATTTTTTCTTGAGTTTGATGAACCAGTAGTTGAATATCTGTTATGACCAATAGCAGCCGAGCCAGTTAAAACGTTAGTCAGTTTGTCGAGATCATCAAAAACTTCGGTAACTAAACCATCACCTTTAATAATGTGAAAATGATTTTTTTCATTTAGTTTGCATTCACTACTTACAATTCCGCTTGCTTCCTGACCTCGATGTTGAAGTGCGTGTAATCCATAATAAGTTTGCAAAGCAGCGCTTGGATGTCCAAATATTCCAAATATTCCACAGTAAGATGTGGGTTTATCTTGTTCGTAAGTCATAAGTTATAAAATGAGATTTATTGTAATCAAAGTTATAAAAACACTCTGTTGTAATGAAATTTTCTAGCATTAGATTTAGGTATAAAATTTTTAACTTTAATTAGTAAGAAATTTCTCTTAAACATTCCATAGGTAGAAAATGAAATCATACATATTAATTCTAATTTTTCTATTCCAAATCATTTCAGAGGCACAAACTATGAAAACTGTTTTTATAAATGGAAAGATTTTTACTTGCGATGATAAAAATCCACTTGCAGAAGCTGTTGTAATTGAATCAAATAAAATTTCATTTGTTGGTTCTACTAATGATGCACTCAAAAAAATCAGTTTAGATGAAGCAAATGAAGTTATTGATCTTAATGGTAAACTAATGCTTCCTGGTTTTATTGATAATCACGTTCACTTCATAAATGGTGGACTTTATTTGCTTGGAATTGATTTGAGACCTGCTAATTCAACATCAGAGTTCAAACAAATCTTAAAAGATTATGCTGAAAAAAATCCAGGCAAATGGATTACGGGTGGATACTGGGATCACGAAAAATGGGAAATAAAAGATTACCCTACTAAAGAAATGATTGATGAAGTTGTTCCAAATCAACCAGTATTTGTTAGCCGACTTGATGGGCATATGGGAGTAGCAAATTCTCTCGCATTAAAACTTGCCGGTATTACAAAGGAAACACAAAGTCCTGATGGAGGTTTAATTGTTAAAGACCCCAAAACAGGAGAACCAACAGGACTACTAAAAGATAATGCAATGGACTTTGTTTTCAACATCATACCAAGTCCTTCAAAGGATGAATATTATCAGGCAGTACTTGCTGCATTTGATGAAGCAAAGAGACTTGGTATTACAAGTGTTCAGGATATTACCTTTGCTGATGCACTTGAAGCATATCAGAAAGCAAAAGATGAAGGTAAACTTACTTGCAGAATTTATACTCGCTGGCCAATTGCTGATTATAAAAGTTTGGTTGAGAAAGGAATTAAAGTTGGATATGGTGATGAATATATCAGAATGGGCTCACTTAAAGCTTTTGCAGATGGTTCACTTGGTTCAAGCACTGCATGGTTTTTTGAAAAATATAATCAAGACACTACAACTTACGGACTACCAATGGACATCGTTAATGACGGCTCCCTTGAAAAATGGGCTTTAGATGCAGATAAAAACGGATTGCAACTTTCTGTTCATGCAATCGGAGATAAAGCAAATGCTTACATGCTCGATTTATTTGAAAAGATTATTAAAGAAAATCCTAAATGGGATAGAAGATTCAGAATTGAGCACGCTCAACACGTAAGATTTGAAGATATAAAAAGATTCGCTGAGCTTGGTGTTATTCCATCTGTTCAACCTTATCACTGTATTGATGATGGAGTCTGGGCTGAAAAAAGAATAGGTCCTGAAAGAATCAAATACACTTATCCATTCAAATCATTTTTGGAAAGTGGTGCAAAAATTTGCTTCGGAACGGATTGGTATGTTGCTCCACTTAATCCCCTACTTGGAATTTATGCAGCTGTTACAAGAAGAACTCTTGATGATAAAAATCCTGATGGTTGGATTCCTGAGCAAAAAATCTCTGTTGAAGATGCAATTAAATGTTATACGATAAATTCAGCTTATGCAAGTTTTGAAGAAAATATTAAAGGTAGTATTGAAGTTGGCAAACTTGCTGATTTAATTGTTCTATCGGAAGATATTTTAACTATTGATCCGGTTAAAATTAAAGACGTTGAAGTTGAAATGACAATCTTTGATGGTAAAATAATTTATAAGAAATAGGATTTCGATTAACTTAGAATCGATTGTTAAATTGATTTGATCGGATTGAGTTTAACTTCCCTATGAGAATTTAGAATTGATTTGCAAGTTGATTTTCAAGAAAAAATACTTTTCAAAAGAATTGAAATAAAATCAGACTTACTCAGCTTTGGGCGATTTCCAAAAATCTGATAGTTACATTTTTCAATTTTAGAAAGGATTGTTTCTCCGCCGGCAATCGTCCATTTAATTTCAAGTTTTAACCTGCCACTTAAATAACGCAGAAGACTTTTACCTTCATTGAAAAGCTTGCGAGTTCTATCAATGCTGAATTTCATCAATTCAGAAAAGTTCGAATTATTTACTTTGGACATAAAAACTTCTTCTGTTACTCCGAATCTTTTCATATCATCTTTGGAAAAATAAATTCTGTTCTTTGCGAAATCTATTTCAACATCTTGATAAAAATTTGTTAGTTGTAGCGCAGTGCATATTTTATCGGAGTAGTTCATAGCTTCTTCATCTCGTATATTAAATATTTCCAGAACTATTCTTCCAACAGGATTAGCAGAACGAGAGCAATAATCAAGCACTTCATCAAAAGTGTTATACCGGTTTTTAATTACATCTTGTTTGAATGCAGAAATTAAATCCAAAAAATATTTAGTTGTAAGATTATTATTTCGAATAACATCAATGAGAATCTTAAATTCATCGTTAAAGCAATTACCTTCCAAAGATCTTAAAAAATTATTTTCAAACTCGTTAAGTAGATTTAATCTTTCATCGGCGGAGATTTCTGCCTCATCAGCTAAATCATCTGCAGTTCTTGCAAACCAATAGACAATTGCTATATCATTTCTCTTATTTTTAGGAAGAAGAAAAGAAGCTACAGGAAAGTTCTCATAATGCGATTTAGAGAGTGAAAGAATTTTTTTAATATCCGAATTCATCAAAGTAAGAAATCTTTTACTTTAATTTACGAAAGTTTCTGCTACCAACATGTCAGAAAAGTTCATTGTTCTTAATTCTCTGTGTCCTCCGTGGTTAATATTTTTTCACCACAGAGGGCACAGAGCGGCACAGAGGTTATTAATTATTTCTCTCCGTATTTCTCTGTGTTCTCTGTGGTTAATTTTTTTTCACCACTGAGGACACAGAGAGGCACAGAGGATTTAAATCTCCAAATCTCACAATGTCCTATTCCGAGTTCGGTTCGTTAGTAATCGGTTATGTTATCAAGTTTTTGTTTCATAATCAACTAAAAATCAAAAATCTTCAATCTCAAATCTCCCAATCTAAAATCGTTAATCTCCAACTTATACCCCATTATTACCCCTTTATTGCCCCTTTTGCCCAATTATTGCCCCTTAGAACATAAAAAGTTCCTTTACCCGTTGACCCAATTTTTTTGATTATTGATTCTTTTTCAAGTTCTGCTAAATCTATGCTCGCTTGTCTTTTCTTCACACCAGTAATTTCCTGATACTCCCTATTCGTTATCCTTCCCTTCTCTTTCACATAAAACACTGCTTTTATCTGACGTTCGTTAAGTCCTGCTTTTCTAAGTTCTTCTTCGGTATATCTATCCTTATAGAAATAGACCGTGAAGTCGCCAATGCCTTCTTTTTGTTCAGCAAATTCAGGTTCAGGAAGCCCTTGTTCCTTGAAAAGTCGTAGCACTTTTAATGTTCCAGAACCCCACTGTTCTACATTACCAGCATAATAAAAAACAGAGGCAATGAGTGGGTTGCGTTGTCGTCCGGAATGACTGGTTTTAAGACTTTCTACTGTCAACGGGAATAAGAGCTTGCCGCTATTCCAGAAAACAATTTTATCATCGTAAATCTTAATCTGAATTGGCGAGGTGTCCAGATAATCCCGATGAATAAGGGCATTGATGATAATCTCTCTTACGGCATCCAGTGGATAGTCCCAGATGTCACGTCGCGATAATGCTTCTGTTGTGGCTTCCCTTACCGAAGTATCAAACCGCACATTCAGGTGTTTTTTAATCGCATTAAACACTCCATCGAGTTGCTGAAATAAATTTCCTCTAATGTCCACACTGTCCAGAATATCAATATCTGTTTTGAAACGCCCGACACGGCTGTATGCGGAAATAAAATATTGCTGTGGATCTTTGCCAAAGAGTAAAACTGCTGCTCTGGTCATTTTGCCGTCTTTACTTATTAATCCCAATTTTTGCAGCAAGAGTTTTGTATCTGTTTCCTGCATAATAAAGGGCAAACGTGGTTTTGATAATTTTTTAAATAGCTCTATTGTCTGCGTATCTAAGTCTTCTATTTCGGCATCTATTGTTAATCTGTCCCATGTTTGGCCTGTTTTTTCCAGCAAAAATGCAGAAAGCTCAATACCCGAAAGTTCCTGAACAGTACTGCCAGATTTGAAATAAAATTTTCCATCACATGAGATTGGATAGTTTGAGGGTTCAATTTCAATTTTCAAAACCTTTTTATTTTTAAAAATTTCTTCTTTAACCGAAGCTGTAAGATTGAGTTTGTTTTTTATTTTATTCGGCAGGTTTTCTAAGAGTGGTTTTATCTTGCTTTCTGATATGCCAATTGGTTCTGCCTTATCGTTGACTCCAATATACAAAACACCCCCTTCAGCATTAGCAAAGGCAGTAATAACTTTAAGATACTCATCCTGCCATGATTCTTTGAATTCTATATGTTGATTTTCTATCATAAGTTTATCCTTTTTCTCCGTATTTCTCTGTGTTCTCTGTGGTTAATTTTTTTTCACCACTGAGTACACAGAGAGGCACAGAGGTTATTTTTCCACTATTCTCACCTCCTCCTCTGTTAGTTCGTAGAGCTTATACACCAACTCATCTATCTCCCGCTCCAAGTGGCTCGTATCGGCTTGAAGGGAAAAATCAATTATTAGTTTCTTGTGAAAGTTCTAAAACGCCAAAATATTCTAATACAGAATTTATTTGAGCTTCTTTTACTTCAATATACTTCATCGCGATCTTTCGCATCTCAACTGTCGGTGGATAGGTTGATATAATCTTTTCTAAAAATTTATTTATTTGCACTTTTTCGTTAAATATGACCATATAAAAAGGGATGATAATGTTAAAAAACACATCTATTTTTCTTGATGCTCCAAGGCCTTTGAAAGCTATTATATTGTTAACAGTTTTTTTTACATCTTTTTGTGTTATATCATTGTTTGAATTAAATGACCGTTCAATCTTTTCTTTAAAATAGTGAAAAATGCCTTTCTCTATAGTCTCTTCTAATAAATAGGAAATCTGATAAATGCGTTTTTCTGGGAAATTGGCGGGTCGTGTTTGACTGTATGTCCAAACATCTTTTGACATTCGTAAAGAAAAGTCAAAAAAGTCAGGGATTCCTATTTTATCATCTATAAAACCTGCTCGGAAAAGCAGGGCTTTTTCAATTATTTCTCTTTTCTCCAATTT
>CAKZLD010000137.1 GCA_937125135.1 uncultured Ignavibacterium sp. | reverse complement strand
TTTTTTTTAATTCGTGATGAATATCATTTAATATTTTCATCAAAATGAAAATCGTTATCGCATGATTCACCTTGACAAGATTCATTAATGTTATATCCGCAATTAGAACACTGACCATGACCGTGTACCCAAATTATAGTAGTTATCTGATTACACCATAGACAAATTATCTCATCAATTTTTTATTAGTTTTCTTTTCAGGATTATGCAAAGATTCGTTTTCGTAATTCATTTTATAATACTCTGTTAATTATTTATTTTGCATCTTGAAAATAAAGATAGTAATAATTTATTCGGAGTTTTTCTTTAATGAATAGTAAGATATACATAGAGACTTATGGTTGTCAAATGAATTTTGCTGATACTGAAATCGTATTAGGCATTCTTAAAAATAAAGGTTATGAAGTTGCAAATTCAATTGATGATGCTGACGTAATTTTGCTAAATACTTGTAGCATCAGAGACAATGCTGAACAAAGGATTTACGGACGATTAGGAAATCTGAAAAATCTGAAAAATCAGAAGCCAGAACTTTTACTTGGAATTTTGGGCTGTATGGCTGAGCGTTTGAGAAAAGATTTAATAGAGGAAAAGAAAATTGTTGACTTAGTTGTTGGACCAGATGAGTATAGAAGACTTCCAGAATACATAGACATAGCATTTAATGGTGAAAAAGGAATAGGAGTCAGATTATCTCGAACAGAGACTTATGATGATATCGAGCCTCACAGAGAAGATGGACTTTCAGCCTGGATTTCCGTGATGAGAGGTTGTGATAAATTCTGTACATTTTGTGTTGTTCCTTTCACTCGTGGAAGGGAAAGAAGTCGCTCTCTTCAGTCGGTAGTACAGGAAGTTCAGAATTTATCTGAAAGAGGATTTAAAGAGGTTACACTTTTAGGGCAAAATGTGAATTCCTATCTTGATTGTGAAAATGACTTTGCTGATTTGTTAGAAGCTTGTGCCAAAGTTGATAGAAATATGAGAATCAGATTTACGACCTCTCATCCACAAGATTTATCTGATAAACTTTTATATACTATTGCCGAAAATTCTAATATCTGCAATTATATCCATCTGCCCGTTCAATCTGGTTCAAATCGCATTCTTGAACTAATGAACAGGACATATACTATTGAGCATTACTTAAATCTTATCGAGAAAGCAAGAAAAATTATTCCCGGTGTTAGCTTCTCTACAGATATTATTGCTGGTTTTCCAACAGAGACATGGCAAGATCATCTTGCTACATTGGAAGTTATGAAGCAAGTCAGATATGATGGTGCTTATATGTTCAAATATTCTCCACGCGAAGGAACTAAAGCCTACAGAATGGAAGATGATGTTCCTGATGAGGTTAAAACAAAAAGATTACAGGAAATTATTGATCTTCAACAGACTATTTCATATCAAAAGAATCAGGAATTGATTGGAAAGGAAGAAGTAGTTTTAGTTGAAGGTTTCAGTAGAAAATCAGATGAATTTCTCGCTGGCAGAACTGATACAAATAAAGTAGTTGTTTTTCCGAAGTTTTATAATATCGCTGTTGGTGATTATGTGACAGTTAAAATCAATAAAGCAACTTCTGCTACTTTGTTTGGTGAGATTGTTGAAAATTTTTCATTTAAAGAAAGTCTTAATCTGAAATGCGTTTAAAATTAAGAACCATTTTACTTTTCATAATTTGCTCAACTGTTTTACACTCTCAGGATTTTAATATCATCCCATATTTGATGAAAATTGAAAGGGGACAGAAGGATTCTGTATTACTTGAACTTGAATCATTGAAATTCAAACATCCCAAAGACCCAAACATTCTATTCCTTAATGCTGTTTTGACAGAAAATGCTTCTGAAGCTTCTGAGGCATTCGAAAGAATAGTGCGTGAATTTCCGAACAGTCGCTATGCTGATGCTTCTGTTTATAGATTATTTAATTATCATTCTATTGAAGGTAATCGTGAGCTTAGTGAAACATATTTTAATAAATTAAAAAATGAATATCCCGAATCACCATATTTAAGAATTGCTCAAAGTCAATTTGATCTTCTTAAAGCTCCAGAACAATCAGAAAAAGATATTATCAAACCAATTGAAAAAAAGATAACTGAATATTCTCATACAATTCAGGCTGGAGCATTTATCAAAAAAGAAAATGCTTTAGCTCTCAAATCGCAGTTTGAAAAAGCAGGAATTTTTTCTGAGATAAATGAGAAAAATGTTGCAGGAACTATCTTCAACGTTGTTTACGCTGGTAAATTTGAAAACAGAGAGGATGCTGAAAATTTTTTAATGATAATAAATTCTCAGTTCAAGATTCAGGGAAGAGTAGTCGAAATTGGTAAATGATGAAAGAATTAAAATTCGTTTTGTTGGAACGGGCTCTGCTAAAACAAATCTCAAACGATTTCACACCTCATTTATAATTTCTCGAGATGTTGATAACATCTTAATTGATTGTGGTGATGGAATTTCAAGAAAGCTTGCCGAACTTCAAATCAATCTTAATTCGATTAAAAACATTCTGATAACTCACACTCATCCAGATCACTTCAGTGGAATTGCTGCTTTGCTAGTTAATATGAAAATGATTGGAAGAGAATCTCCTATCAGCATTTTTATTCATCAGGATTTAATGGATTTTGTAAAATACTTTTTTGCACAATCTTATCTCTTCTTCGAGCGATTTGATTTTCCTGTTGACTTCAAAACTTATAACTGTGAAGAAAAAACAATCCTAAATGATTGCATCTCCTTTCAAGCAAAAGAAAACAGCCATTTATCTAAATATCATCAATTAGTGAAAAGTAAAAAAGTAAAATCAGCGTCATCATCTTTTTTATTTGAAATTGGGAATAAAAAGATTTTTTATAGTTCTGATATTGGTGATAAGTCAGATTTACATCTGTTCAAGGATGAATTTAATGCTTGTATAATTGAATCAACTCATATTGAAATTTCAGAAATCGTTGAATATCTGAATGGAAATTCTTCTAATAAATATTTCTTAGTTCACATTGATGAGGAAAGAGAAGAATTATTAAAGTCAAACCTATTGGATAAAATATCGAAAGGAAAAGTATTCATCCCCAATGACGGAGATGAATACCTCATCTAAACTATTTTGCTTTACCTTGAGCAGCGACTGCTTCAGCAGCTTTTCTTATAGCTTCTTCATCTCCAAGATAATAGCTTTTTATCGGCTTCAGGTTTTCATCCAATTCATAAACTAACGGAATACCTGTCGGAATATTCAATTCCACAATTTCTGCATCAGGAATGTTATCTAAGTATTTTACTAAAGCTCTCAAGCTATTTCCGTGTGCAGTAATTAAAACTCTTTTACCTGATTTTACCATTGGTGCAATAGTACCTTCCCAGTAAGGAACAAATCTTTCAACAGTATCTCTCAAGCACTCAGTTAATGGTAATTCTTTCTCGGATAATTCTTTATAACGAGGATCAAATCCAGGATATCGTGGATCGTCCTTTTCCAAAGCAGGTGGTTGAATGTCATAACTTCTTCTCCAGATTTTGACTTGCTCTTCACCGAACTTCTGAGCAGTTTCTGCTTTATTCAAACCCTGTAAAGCTCCGTAGTGTCTTTCATTTAATCTCCAGTTTCTAATTACAGGTATCCACATCAAATCCATTTCATCCAATGTTATCCATAAAGTTCTAATAGCTCTTTTTAGAACCGAAGTGTAGGCAATATCAAAAACATAACCTTCTTTTTTTAATAATTGACCTGCATTTTTTGCTTCAGAAATTCCTTTCTCTGAAAGATCAACATCCGTCCAACCAGTGAAACGATTTTCTTTATTCCAGACACTTTCTCCGTGTCTCAGTAAAACAACTTTATACATTATGTCTCCAAAAATTTGATTATTGTATGTTCAAAAATATTAAATAAAAAAGAATCAGTCAGGTCAGTCAGAAGAAAAAAAATCCCCTTGAACCGAAGCCCAAGGGGATTGATAATTTTTACAAACACAATCTTACTTCATTAACATCATCTTCTTGACAGAATTGAATTTCTTTGAGCCATCAACCGAGTTTGCTTCGATTGTATATATGTACATACCTGAAGCAAGATTGCTGCCGTTAAGTACAACATCGTGATAACCAGCTGATTTAATTCCATCAAACAACACCGCAACTCTCTCTCCAAGTACGTTGAATACTGAAAGTGTTACTCTGCTTTCATACGGTAGAGCAAAGTTGATTGTTGTTGTTGGGTTGAATGGATTTGGATAGTTCTGACTCAAAGTAAATTCTTGTGGTAATCCAACTTCTACCTCAATTTCATTGCTGTATTCATAAGTACCATCCATATCAACGATTTTCAGACGATAAGAATATTTACCTGATTCAAGTTTTGTATCCTTGAATGAATATTGTTGAGGCTCTGTTGTTGTACCAGCAGATTTGACAAATCCTAATGCATTCCATGTCTGTTCATTTTGATTTCTTCTTTCAACTTCGAATCCAAGGTTATTTGTTTCTGTTGCGGTACTCCAGTTAAGAATAACATCTCTGTCAATAACTTTTGCAACAAAGCTTGTTAATTCAACTGGGATACTTGCATCGGTTCTATAAGAGCCGAGACCATTATTTGTTGCAAGAACGAAAATATCTAATGTCAAATCACTATTATATCTGAAATCAACATCGCCAGCACCGTTTCCATTTGTTGCCGAACCTAAAGAAGGTGTTACTCCATAAAGAACAGCATCAGCAGGAATTCCATTTGGTAATCTTAATACTCTCGCATTATGATTTCCTGCACCATAAGCGAATGTTACTACATATTCATCAGTACCAACTGTTCCAAGAAATCGAATTGCATTTGTTCCTGTTGCAACCAATGTACCTGGAATAACTCCTATTTCAGTACCCGTTGAAGAATATTTCCTTGCATTTTGTCCATTTGCATTCCAATAGAAACTTCCATCTGGTAACGGACCGACAGCAGCTGAACTTATTCCGGTAGTAATTGCAGGAGTACAACTAATTATTTGTGGTACAGGATTGAATGAACCACCACTCATTGTCCATTTATATACTTTATGCTGTCCAGTGGTAGAACTTGCAGCCCATAGTTGAGCAGTTCCTGCTGCATAATCACCGGTTATAGTAAATTTATCACCTAATCTAACAGCATTAGATGCATCAGCTAAATATTCTAAAACTACAGTTGGAGCAGATGTTTCGTTATTCCACATGTAAACTTTAAATGCAGTTGTATTTGCATTAGTAGTTAAGTTACAAGCGAAGATTTTACCGTCGAATGTAACACCAATATCATTTAATGTGAATGTTCCACCAGTAATGCCAGTTGTATTAAGTGTGCCAACATCTGCGCCAGTATTTGCATTAAGAATTCTGACGAAAGTACCAGCATTTCTACTTACAACAAATACTCTGTCGTTGATAGCTTCAGTTCCGTCGGAAGTTCTTCCGAAAGCAAGACCTCGTTCTGTATCAGTTCCAAACCAACTTGGAAGATTAGAGCCAGCAACAGATCGTTGCCAGTTTTCAGTTAATGGTGCTCTTACTGTAAGTACACCAGAAACATTTGTTGTTCCATTCCATGGTCCGCCACCGCCAGTACTGAAACCGCCGTAGTAATAATCTCCACCATAGAGTTGGTATCTGTAAGCATAGTAGTAAGTTCCTGGAGCTAGGCCTGTTCCAATAGCAGCCATATATTCATCATTGTTTCCTACATCGAGATTGTAAACAGCAGGGATCCATGTTGTCCAGGTATTCGGATTAGTGTTTGTTGGACTTACACCCACCCAAGCAAAAATTCCTGGTGCTGCACCAGGTTGATTTGTTATTCCATTAACCCAAATTTGTCCATAAACTGTTACAGTTTGGTTCTGAGCGATATTTGCGGTTCCAGGCCATTGTAAATTAGCCCATCCAATACTAACACCAGCTGGATATTCATAAGCACCCATTGATGGTGTATTAGTTCTTGTTGCACCAGTTATATCTGTTGTAATACCAGTAATTGGTGTTCCTGCAAAGAATACTTGTGAACCTAACAAAGGACGAAGATTCAAAGTATCTGTGAATTGTGGATTTACTGCTTTTGAGTTTGCGTCTTTACCAGTAGCAGCCTGCCACTCTACAAGTGTTGTTCTTGGAATAGCATTTAATAATCCGAGTACGCCTTGTGTGCCAGATGCAAAATAATTATTATAATTAATATTTGAGAAAACACTACCTGTAAAATCATCTGTTGCAATAGCATAAGCGCGAGCACCTGTGTTAGTGTTGTTTACAATAGAGTTCGAGAATATATTATTTCTTACATTAATATTCTGTGCAGAATTCTGAACAAACAGACCGGCTGAAACAGTAGCTGTTGCACTTCTATCCCAATTACCAAATAAATTGACACTATTGAAATAAATATTAACTCCACCTGTATTACCTAAAACTCTAATACCAACATTAGCATCAGTAGTAAATACACTCCAGCCATCACCGCCTATTCTGCTAATAACATTATTATAAATATTGATATTTGATGAAAGATTTGAAGTATTAACACTAATACCTTTACCACCATAACCGCCAGTTCCTGTATATATCAAATTTGTAATAAAATTATTAAATACATTCGTATTTATGGTTTCAGTACTAATGTTGATACCCATTGGATTATTTCCAACTTTGAAATTGTTAAAAGAATTTCCACTGATAGTCAATCCGTCAACGAAAGAAGTAATTAATCCAACATTACCAACCGATTCAGAATCAGTTTCACTGCCGAAAATATTATTTACAACAGAGCCATTGTTTGTAATCCCATTAGCGAGACCTACGAATTGCATTCCTGTTTGAACTCTTCTAATTCTATTATTTTCAATAACAGTATTATCATAATCACCACCGGCGAAATTCAAAATCACTCCCCAAGAAGCAACTGTATTGCTACCACCCCATACATTGACATTTTTTATGGTATTATTTTTAGAACCCTTTAAACCATTGTTAAAAATACCGATAACGTAATGATTTGCAGCAGTACTTGTATTTTCAATTGTCAAGCTCCTATCAACACCACCGGAATTTGAACCATCAATAATAACATAATCAACTCCGAAGCTTACAATTACTCCTGATGTTGATGTGCCTGTTATTCTCGAAGAGATACCTGTATTTGGTTTGATAGTAATTTTCTTAGTTGCACTTGGGAGATTTTCATTAGTGATGTTAATTATAATTGGTAGTGTCTCAGTTGAATAGAGTGTATCAACTAAAAGGAAATTAACATCAGCCGAAAGTCCTCTTGCATTCAAATCATTCACAGCAGCAGTTAAAGTAGCATACACACCTTCAACTCCATTTGGAAAATTGAGAGTTGGAATATCAGATTTTTTAACACCTAAACTACCTTCATAAACAACACCATTTTCCATAGGAGTCCAGACTACTTCTTCAACTTCAACCATTTGTATTGAACCTTTTCCTTCTCTGGTGTCGCCGTAAAGAATAGGTTCAACGGGTTCATCTGTTTTTCCTTCAGGTTGTGCTTCGGGCACCCACATTTCTTTAACAACAGTTCTAACGGATTTTTCAAAATAAATATTTCTTCCTGTAAGACTGTTGAATGCATTCAAACCAACAGTATAATTTCCTGCAAGAGAAGTTTGTGAAATTATATAAAAATACGGATTTGTTGGAGGAGTACCAGCAGCAGGAGGATTTGTTGTAAATCCAGCAGCACCTAAAGCTGGCATTGAACCAACCTGAGGTGTAGCAGCATTATCCTGAGCAACGACATAATAATAAATAGTGTCACCTGCAGCAACACCTGAACCAAAATTAAATGTATAATTACCACCAGAAACAGTACTTGGAGCAACTCCAGTATAACTTCCAGCAACACCTTTCTTCCAATATAAATGAGCCCAGCCAGGAGCAACTGTTGGAACACCGCTGAAATCGGTTATATTAACAACCAATGTTCTTGCACTTGTTGAAGAAGTGTTTAATAATGGAGTTAATGAAATTGCCGGAGGAACGATATCCTGATGTACACCGGTAAATTCATATGCCCCCATATCAGGGAAGTTAACATTTCTTGTATTCCCAGCATAATCAGTTGTTATTCCTGGAACAGGTCTTCCACCGCTTTCAATTGGTGTATTTGAGCCAGCAACTAAATTTAGATTATAGGGAGCAACCGCACTTACAAAAGGAGGAACTACTGCAACTGATTGTAAGTCTCTTGGACCGCCTAAACCACCAGAAGCAAGTGCGTTTTGATATGCAGTAAGTGTTTGGAATGAAGTCGTACCATCATATCCAGTTAATCGGGTTGCACCTGGGCTATCAATATAGTAAACATTGAAATTTGTAGTCGGAGATATTCTCAATAAGTTTGCATTTGAAGTAGCATACACAACGGTTGCACGAGTACCAGCTGCCATTGTATTAACAAATATGTTGTTTCTCATATCAAGAACTGAAGTAGTCATATTTGCTAAATAAACAACAGAGGATTGATGAGTGGCTGCAGTAGGAGGAACAGCATTATCAATGTATGCGGTATTGTAATATAGATTAGCATTCATTAATCCTGCTACACTATTTTGAATATCAAAAGCTCTTATTGAAGGAGCACCTGTTGATCTTGGTGCGCGTAAATCATAAACAAGATTATTATAAATGTTTGCATTTACTAATGTACCAGAGCCTGCACCTGAATTGATAACAATTCCTCTGTTTAATGCTGTTGAATTTCCATTGGTGAACAAATCACTAACAGAAACATTATTTATTGTCAAATTGGCGTTGTTGCCTAATCTCAATACTTCAACACCCAAAACACTTCCACTTGTAACTGCTGTATTTTGAAGTTCAAGGTTGTAAATATTTATATCACGGATCACAATATTGCCATCATTAAAATCTGTAGCACTATTTGCAGGATTTAATCTTATTCCGCCTAATACATTTGTTGTCCAACCTGCAATATTAACTATTAAATCATAAATATCAGTTCTTTCAATAAGCAAATCTCTTTGAGCGTTTGCTTCAATAACTCTTATATCTGAACCACCAATATTAACAGTACTATTAATATTTCTGAAAGAATTTCTTCCTGAAACAGCAGTTATTTTATTCCCTACATCAGGTCTTAAACCAGCAAAACCGTAAAGTAGAATTGCTGCTCTCCAGAACCTTTCGATTGTTAAATTTTGAAACGTGTTGTAACTGTTTGTCAAAGCAGTATCAACAAATGATGAAGCAATAGTAGTACCTACTCTAATACCTATGGCATTAACGTTTGGAACAGCTTGAGCATCTAAATCAATAAATAGGTTTCTAAAAATATTAAATCTTGATCCACTTGTAATTATAGGAGCTACCTCACTATTAGCAACACAAATACCAAATTCATATTTAAGAGCAGTTGTGGTATTTAATGGATTATCAACGATATTTAACCCGTCAATGGTTACAAAGCTTGCTCCGTCTAACCTAATTATTCCATCACCAGCTAATACGGTAGAAGCTGTTCTTGCACCATATCTTGGTGATAAAGTAACAGTGCCGCTTTCTTTAGTAACCGTTACTCTATTAGTATTAGAAGCTCCATTAATTTTAGTTAAGTGGAACACATCTTCATAAGTTCCTGGTCTGATGTTAATAGTAACGGGAGCACTGATTCCTCTGACATTTAAAGCTATTGCAGCTTGACTTAAAGTTGCAAAGCTTGGAGAAGTTCCTCCAACTGTATAAGTTCCGGACATTGGAGCACCTGGAGTAGTAAATGTAATCATTGTATTATTATCAGGAGCTTGTTGTACCGAAGCAAATTCCAATCCCATTGTTGCATAATAAGTCCTTGCTCCAGCCGTTCCACCGACATTTAAACTCAAAAAAGTACCTGTTGCTCTATTTGCAACCGAAAGATTAGTATTATCACTTAAACCAATTGAAGCAGTTACTGTTGTAGCAACCGTTCCGAAAGTTCCATAAATGAATTCTATTTTACTTCCATTCTCGTAAAGTTTCAATTGAAATTCAGCATTATTTGCAGTAGCTGTAGCAGGCCATCGAACGTTTCGCCATTCAACAGTTAAAACTCTGTTTGGGGCAGTACCAGTTACTACTCGGGTTAGCGATGCAGAGTCTTGAACAGAAATATCATCCCATAGGGGAGCGATAATTCTTCTCACAGTTCCCATTAGGGCATTAGTTGGGATTGATGTTGTAAGTCCAGAGCCTAATCGAATAAATCCATTTGTTGAAACCTGGAAAGAATCGTAAGATGTTCCAAGATAGTTAAATGGAAATCCGATTGCTACTGGATCAGAATAACCGTCGTTAAGAGTGCCTATTAAAGTAAAGCCGTTACCGCCGGTTATTGGAGTAAATGTTGTCGTGCCTATTGAATACTCGTATTTCATATTTTGAGCATTCAAAGGTAACACGATTAGCAGAAAAAGTGCTGTGAAGGAAAGTATGAGGCTTCTCATAGTGTTACTCCGTTTTTTAATAAATATGTTAATTGATTTAGGATTTGTTAAGTAATAAAACATCTTTTTTTATTGCTTCTATAATTTACATAAGTTGGTTTAACATACCAAATTAATTCGTAGGAAATCAATAAATCAAATAATTCATCGAATTAAATTTTAATTGAGTTTTAGCATTAAAATTTTGGTGTGAATATAGTGAATCAATATAATTTTCAAATATTAATCACAGTCTTATGATTATTAAAAAAATTTTTTTAGCTTTGTCCATAACAAAAAATATTCTCTTATTTAGTTAGATGAACATCAGAAAACAAACACGTAAATACATTAAAAATTCTGAAAAACAATTAGTACTTGATTTTGAAAATTCGGATGAGTTAGTGGTTAAAATTCATATTCCTAAACAATCAACAATCAACTCTGCAAAAAGCTCGACATTAAAACAAAGACTTATAATTCGTCTTTGTGAAAGCTAATTAGCGGCTTCCCCTGAAAAATTACTATGGTAAAAAACAATAATTCTCAATTCTTAAGTGCTTTTTACGTTTCACTTGCAGCCAGTTTGTGGGCATTTGATGGAATAATTTTCAGACCATTTCTGTATAATCTTCCAGTTCCCTTGGTAGTTTTTATAGAAACTTCAATTGTTACCATTTTGCTCCTACCTGTTATATTCAAATATAAATCAACGTTGAGAGGATTAGAGTTAAAAGATTGGTTATCATTCTTAGGAGTGGCTTTGTTGGGTGGAGCAATAGGCACTATGGCTATTACGAAAGCTCTTTTCTATGTTGACTTTATCAATCTTTCAATAGTTGTTTTCATTCAAAAACTTCAACCTGTCTTTGCAATAACTTTAGCCGCGATCTTGTTAAAAGAAAGATTAACAATGTCATTCATTATATGGTCATCAAATGCTATAATAGGGGCTTACATAGTTGCATTTGGTTTTAGTTTACCTTTAATTGGAACAGGAGATAAAACATTAGAAGCCAGCTTGTTTGCGTTGTTGGCTGCATTCAGTTTTGGCTCATCCACTGTATTCAGCAAAAGAGCTTTGAAAAACGTGTCATTTGAATTAGGAACTTATCTTAGATTTTCAATCACGGCAATCATAATGTTAATTGTAGTCTTATTAACTGCGAGTTATCAATCTGTTGATATTATTTCTGAATCCCAAATACTCGTTTTCTTTTTAATAGCTTTTTCAACCGGAGGTCCTGCAATACTAATTTATTATTATGGATTAAAAAAATTAAAAGCATCAGTGGCAACTATTTGTGAGCTGATGTTCCCCTTGACTGCTGTGATATTGGAGTATTTTTTCCACGGGAAAATACTCTCTCCAATTCAATGGATTGGTGCTATTTTAATGATTATAAGTATTTTAAAAGTGAGTGGAATAAATTTTTACTCTTTTTCAAAGCAAAATCATTAAATTTGTTTTCCCTGTTAGAATAATTCAGAATTTTTTCTAATAAATATTATTAGAATTTAATTGAAATCATTTTAATAATTCGATTGTTGAATTTATTAAATCAAGGAAAGTTTTATGAATAATCAGTATAAAAGAGATCCTCAGATAGAAGAAATTGAAACCCGTGAATGGCTTTATTCGCTGGACTATGTGCTTGAACATGGCGGACCTGAAAGAGTAGTAGAGTTACTGCAACAATTACAGGTTCGTGCGCACAAAGCCGGCGTACAAATTCCTTTCAGCGCAAATACTCCTTATATCAACACTATTCCCAGAGAAAAACAACCTCCATTCCCCGGTAATAGAGAAATTGAAAGAAGAATTAAAAGTTTAATTCGATGGAATGCAATGGCTATGGTTGTAAGAGCAAATAAGGAAGAAAATGGTATTGGTGGTCATATTTCTACCTATGCTTCAGTTGCAACTCTGTTTGAAATAGGATTTAATCATTTCTTCAGAGGGAAAGGTGATGGTTATGATGGAGACCAGATTTACTTTCAGGGACATGCTTCACCCGGAATATATGCAAGAGCCTTTCTCGAAGGAAGAATTTCAAAAGAACAATTAATTAATTTCAGAAGAGAACTTAAACCAGGTGGGGGACTTTCATCTTATCCACATCCCTGGTTGATGCCCAATTTCTGGGAGTTCCCAACTGTTTCTATGGGTCTTGGTCCGATTATGGCAATCTATCAGGCAAGATTTAATCGTTATCTTGAAGATCGTGGTTTGAAAAAACCGGGAGGCAAAGTTTGGGCATTCCTTGGCGATGGTGAAACTGATGAGCCTGAAGCTCTTGGTGCAATCACTCTTGCTGCAAGAGAAAAATTAGACAATCTTATATTTGTTATAAACTGTAACCTACAAAGACTTGATGGTCCTGTAAGAGGTAACGGCAAAATTATTCAGGAACTTGAAGCAATTTTCCGTGGCGCTGGCTGGAATGTTATTAAAGTTATTTGGGGAAGCGATTGGGATCCTTTGCTCGATATGGATAAAGATGGAAAACTTGTTAAAAGAATGGGCGAAGTAGTTGATGGTGAATATCAGAAATATTCAGTTGAAGGCGGTGCTTACATTAGAAAGAACTTCTTTGGTAAAGATCCTGACTTATTGAAGATGGTTGAAAAAATGAGCGATGAACAATTAAGAAAAATGAAAAGAGGCGGACACGATCCTGAAAAAGTTTATGCTGCCTTTAAATCTGCTGTTGATCATATTGGTCAACCAACTGTTATACTTGCAAAAACTATTAAAGGATATGGCCTTGGTGAAGCTGGTGAAGGAAAAAACATTACACATCAGCAGAAAAAACTTAACGAAGAAGAAATGAAAGAATTCAGAAGTCGTTTCGGAATTCCAATTTCAGATGAACAAATTGCCAATGATCCTTTCTTCAAACCTGATGATGATAGCGATGAAATTAAATACCTTAAAGCAAGAAGAGCAGAATTGGGTGGGTTTGTTCCTTCCAGAAGAACAGATGTTCGCCCGATTAAAACTCCACCGGAATCTGTTTTTGAAGAATTCTACAAAGGGACTGAAGGTAGAGAAGTATCATCCACTATGGTTTTTGTAAGAATACTTGCTAAACTGTTGAGAGATAAAGATATCGGAAAATTAATAGTTCCGATTGTTCCAGACGAAGCAAGAACTTTTGGTATGGAAGCATTATTCAGACAAGTTGGTATTTATTCACACGCTGGACAATTATACGAACCTGTTGATGCCGATTCACTTCTTTATTACAAAGAAGCTAAAGATGGACAAATACTTGAAGAAGGAATTACAGAAGCTGGTTCAATGTCTTCTTTTATTGCTGCCGGTACTGCCTATCTTACACACGGAATCAACACGATCCCTTTCTTTATTTACTATTCAATGTTTGGACTACAGAGAGTCGGCGATCTTGTCTGGGCTGCAGGTGATATCGGAGCTAAAGGATTTCTGATTGGAGGTACTGCCGGAAGAACTACACTTGCCGGCGAAGGTTTGCAACATCAGGATGGAAATAGTCATATTCTTGCTTATCCGGTTCCGAACCTTGTTGCATATGATCCTGCTTATGCTTATGAACTTGCTGTAATCATTCGTGACGGTATTAAAAGAATGTATGAAGATCAGGAAAATATTTTTTATTACATAACGGTTATGAATGAGAACTATCCAATGCCCGAAATGCCAAAAGGTAAAGATGTTAAAGAAGGAATCATTAAAGGAATGTATAAATTCAAAGCATCGGATAAAAAATCATCAAAACTTAAAGCTCAGCTTTTTGGAAGCGGAACAATTCTCAACGAGGTTATAAAAGCAGCTCAGATTCTTGAAGATGATTATCGTGTCGCTTGTGATGTTTGGAGTGTAACAAGTTACAAGGAACTTCGTCGTGAAGCTCTCGATGTAGAAAGATGGAATATGTTTCATTCTCTTGAGAAGCCAAAGAAAAATTATATTCAGAAAGTTCTTGATAAAGAGGAAGGAGTTTTTGTGGCTGCATCTGATTATATTAAAGCTCTTCCCGATTCAGTTGCCAAATGGTTCCCTAATTATTTATACTCACTCGGAACTGATGGTTTTGGCAGAAGCGATTCGAGAGCTGCTCTTAGAGACTTTTTTGAAGTTGATGCAAAACATATTGTATTTGCTACTCTCGTTGCTCTTTATAAGGAAGGTAAAATTCAGGATAAAGTTTTGGATAAAGCAATTAAAACACTTGGAATTAATCCCGAAAAGAAAAATCCAATGATATCATAAAAATCTCCGTGCTCCTCTGTGCTCTCAGTGGTTAAAAAATTTTCACCGCAGAGAGCGCAGAGAGACACAGAGAATTCTAACAATAAATAGAATAACAGAGAATTAAAGGTTAGCAATGCAAAAAGAATTTAAACTACCTGAACTTGGTGAGAACATTGAATCAGCCGATGTTGTTAATGTTCTAGTAAAAGAGGGAGATTCTTTAAAGAAAGACCAGGGTGTAGTTGAAATCGAAACTGATAAAGCAACTATCGAAGTTCCCTCTCCCATAGAAGGAAAAATTACAAAAATATTGGTGAAGCCCGGAGATAAGGTGAAAGTTGGTCAGACAATAATTATTGTTGATGAAGAAGGTGTTAACGCCGGAAGTGAAAGTGAGATTATGAGTGAAATTAAAAGTGAGAATGAAACAGCGCCTGAATCAAATGTAGTAAAATCTGAAATTAAGCCAGTTGAAAAAACTTTCGGTCAAGGCAAAAAAGAAATTATAGAATTTCGATTACCAGATCTTGGAGAAAATATTCTTGCAGCGGATGTTGTAAATGTATTGGTTAAAGTTGGAGATGTTATTAAAGTTGATCATGCGATATTGGAGATTGAAACTGATAAAGCTACAATAGAAGTCCCTTCAACTGTAAGTGGAAAAGTTGTTGAGGTTTTAGTAAAAGCGGGAGAAAAGGCAAAAGTAGGTCAAACGATAATCAGAATTGAGTCATCTGAAATTATAGAACAAGAAGGAAAGGTTTCAGTAAAACCTGAAAAAGAACCACAACAAGTTCAACAAATAGAAATCAACAAAGAAGTAAAGCCGGAAATCAAAGGTGAGCTACCATCAATTCATCCAATGGAAACAGATCAACAACCACCAATTATAAAAGGGGCTGCACCTGCTGCGCCTTCAGTAAGAAGATTAGCCCGTGAAATTGGTGTAGATATAAACAAAGTGCCCGGTACAGGTCCAGGTGGCAGAATAACAATGGATGATGTTAAAGCTTACTCTAAAAAACTACATGAAACCCGCAGTGAAGTTGCAGGTTTATTTACTGGAATCAAAGCAGAAGCTCTGCCTGACTTTTCAAAGTTCGGCGAAATTAAAAAAGTTGAAATGTCTAATATTCGAAAGAAAACAGCTGAGCATCTCAGCTATGCCTGGGCGACTATTCCACACGTTACTCAGTTTGATAAAGCTGATATTACTTTGCTTGAAAAGACAAGAAAAGAATTGAATAAAAACTCAGAAACAAAATTAACTGTAACAGCAATTCTTGTAAGGATAATAGTTGAAGCATTAAAGAAATTTCCGCAATTTAATTCCAGTATTGATATGGAGAAGAAGGAAATTATCTTTAAAAATTATTTTAACATCGGTATTGCTGTTGATACAGAGTTCGGTTTAATTGTACCTGTGATCAAAAATGTTGATAAAAAGACATTAGTAGAAATTGCAACAGAAATGAATGAGCTTGCAGAAAAAGCCCGTACAAAGAAAATTGGTCTGGAAGAATTACAAGGAGGATGTTTTACAATTACAAACTTAGGAGGTATTGGCGGAACATACTTTACTCCTATTGTGAATTCACCGGAAGTTGCAATCTTAGGAGTTTCAAAAAGCAGTTATGAACCTGTTTGGAATGGTTACGGTGTGTTCGAGCCAAGATTAATGTTGCCATTATCGTTGTCTTACGATCATAGAATTATTGACGGTGCTGATGCAATCAGATTTTTAAGATTTGTTGTTGAAGCACTTGAACAACCGCTAAAATTATTATAAATAATGGCACGCAGATGGCGCTGATTTAATAGATCTGCGCTGATCGTAATAATCTGTGTCATCTGTGTGCTATTCTTTTTGAGGATATCTATGAGTGAAAAAATAAATTTAACTGTTATTGGTGCCGGTCCTGGTGGCTATGTTGCCGCATTTTTAGCTGCCGATTTGGGAATGAATGTTACTCTTGTCGATCTTGAAAAAAATCCCGGTGGTGTTTGTCTTTACCGTGGATGCATTCCGTCCAAGGCATTGTTGCATGTTGCGAAACTTATTCACGAAGCTGAACAAGCAAAAAACTGGGGTGTGGATTTTGGTAAACCCAAAATTGAGCTGGACAAGTTGCGAGCATTCAAAAATAACGTTGTTAACAAATTAACTGGCGGATTGGGACAAATAGCAAAACAACGCAAGATAAACTTCATTCAGGGGAGAGCAAGTTTTCTTAGTTCAACTAAACTAAAAATTGAAAAATCAGATGGCGAAATTATCGAGCACAGTTTCGATAAAGCTATCATTGCAACAGGTTCTGTCATTGCATCAATCCCTTCATTAAATATTCAATCTAATAGAATCTTAAATTCTACCTCAGCGCTCGAACTGCCCGAAATTCCTAAATCGCTTCTTGTAATTGGCGGCGGATACATCGGACTTGAGCTTGGTTCAGTTTATCAGGCACTTGGTACTAAAGTATCTGTGGTCGAAATGTTGCCTGGATTGCTGCCTGGTGCTGACAGAGATCTTGTTAGCTTTCTGGTAAAAAGAATAAAAGAAAATTTCAGTGATGTAATGACAAACAGTAAAGTAGTTGAAATGAAAGAGGTAAATGATGCGATAAGTGTGAAAATTCAGGATGATAAAGGGAATATATCCGATAAGATGTATGACTATGTTTTGATGTCTGTGGGAAGAAAACCAGAAACACGCGGACTTGGATTAGAAAACACAAAAGTGACAGTTACAGATAGAGGTTGGATAAAAGTTGATAAACAACTTCGCACCACTGATCCGAATATTTTTGCAATCGGTGATATTGCGGGTGAACCAATGCTTGCGCATAAAGCCTCTCACGAAGGCAGAGTCGCAGTTGAAGTCATTGCCGGACATAAAGCATACTTTGAACCGCTTGCAATTCCTGCTGTTGTGTTTACTGATCCTGAAATTGCTTGGGCTGGAATTACAGAAGAAGAAGCTAAAAAACAGGGAATCAAATATGAAGTTGCAAAGTTTCCCTGGGCTGCAAGCGGCAGAGCA
>CAKZLD010000136.1 GCA_937125135.1 uncultured Ignavibacterium sp. | reverse complement strand
AAAGATTTTAATTAGCGATAAATCAAAAACAATAAAATTCTATTTCAATAAAAATATTGGTTACATTCCCTTCAGAATAGAAAACGTGAAAAATATTAAAGATGATTTCAGAAGATTTTATGGAGATAGTTTTTCAAAATATAAAATATTTATCTATGCTGATAAGTATGAGATTGAAAGTCTGATCCCTAATTTTTATCGAAATGAAAAATCAAATTATGATAAGAATAGAATTAATCTCAGAACTAAATCAAATATCCCATTTATCAAAAATGAAAGTAAAAAAATTCAAATAACTAATGGACTATTTGCAAAGAATATTTTATTATGGCCTTCGCATGGTTGGTACTATAATAACACTGAAAAAAGATGGATGTGGCAAAGGCCTAGACTTTTTCAAAATGTTGAAGATTTAGGAACTTCAGCATATACTGAACCTTTTCTTGTACCGATGTTAGAAAATGCTGGTGCAACTGTATTCATTCCGAGAGAAAGAGATTTTCAGAAAAATGAAATTATTGTTGATAATGATTTCAGAGAAAATTCCAGCTATGTTGAAGTTTCAAATAATAAAAGTAACAGCTGGAAAACCGACAAAAGCGGCTTTGGATTAAAGGATTCAATATTAAGAAATGCAGATAATCCTTTTATGATGGGAACAAGTCGTTCTATAAAATCAAATACGGTTGAAGATGCTTATGTAAAATGGATACCTGAAATAAAAGAGTCTGGTGAATATGCAGTGTATATTTCTTATAAATCCTCAGATAAAAATGTCGATGATGCAAACTATGTTGTAAAACATTCTGGCGGTGAAACATCATTTTCTGTAAATCAAAAAATTGGAGGAGGTACGTGGATTTATCTTGGCAAATTTCATTTTTCAGAAGGAGCTTCACACTATGTTAAACTCTCAAATGCTTCAAAGCATAAAAATAAAATCGTTTCTGCTGATGCTGTTCGTTTTGGAGGTGGATATGGAATTATTGAGAGAGAAGGACAGCTCAGTGGTCGTTTGAAATTTATGGAGGGAGCGAGATATTGGCTTCAATTTGCCGGTATGCCTGATACTTTAGTTTATAATCTTAATAATGGTGTTGATGACTACAAAGATGATTATCAATCCCGAGCTGAATATGGGAATTATCTCTATGGTAAGCCATTCGGTCCATCTAAGAATAAGGATGCGCAAGGATTAGGAATTCCAATTGATCTTTCACTTGCATTTCATACAGATGCCGGAATAACTAGAAACGATACTGTAATTGGTACGCTGATGATATTCAGTTCGGAGGGATTTGATTCTTCATTAAATTTTCCAAATGGAAAATCAAGATTGGCTAACAGAGATTTAGCAGATATTGTGCAAACGCAAATAGTAGATGATTTGCGCTCATTATATGATTCAACTTGGACAAGAAGATTTCTTTGGGATTCAAGATATTCAGAGGCTACCCGACCAAATTTCCCTTCGATGTTACTAGAATTATTGTCTCATCAGAATTTTCTTGATATGAAATTTCATCTCGATCCAAGATTCAAATTTGATGCTTCAAGAGCGATTTATAAAGGTATGTTGAAATTTTTATCTGTAATTTATGATTTTGATTATGTTGTTCAACCTTTACCTGTTACTCATTTTTCAGCAGAATTAAATGCTAATAAAGTTAAACTGAAGTGGCTTCCACAAGAAGATAAATTAGAGCCAACAGCAAATGCAGAGAAATATATTGTTTACACAAGAATAGACGGGAGTGGCTTTGATAATGGAATTGTTGTAAATAAAAATGAATATGAATTAGAAATTGAGAAAGATAAAATTTATTCATTCAAAGTAACAGCTTTGAATGATGGCGGTGAAAGTTTTCCTTCAGAGATTTTATCTGTAGGATTAAATAGCAACAATCCGGAGCCATTTTTAATTGTTAATGCATTCGACCGCATAGCTCCTCCAGCAACTATTGAATCAGATTCCATTTTGGGTTTTGCAAACTTTATTGATGAAGGAGTTCCATATAAGTATGATTTAAATTTCACTGGTGAGCAATATAACTTTAATCCGAATTCACAGTGGGAAACAGATGATAATCCCGGGCACGGTGCGAGCGCTTCTGATTATGAAACTATGATTATTGCAGGAAACAGTTTTGATTATACTTTTATTCATGGTAAAGCTTTATTCGAAAACGGATTTTCATTTTGCTCTGCAAGTGATGAATCTGTTTGGGATGGTTTTATCAATTTGGACAGTTACAAGTTTGTGGATTTAATTTTAGGAGAAGAGAAAAAGACTCAGCCACCAAAACTCGGCAATTTGAAGAGAGTTGATTTTCAGGCTTTCCCAACAAAATTGAAAGAAAAAATATCCTCTTATTTAAATGCTGGTGGAAATTTATTCCTAAGTGGTTCATATATTGGAAGTGATTTATATTCTGATGAGGATGGGATAACTTTTGCAAATAATATTTTGAAGTATCATTTCAAAACAACTCACGCATCAAAGACTGGAAGACTGCACTCTGTGAATAAAAAATTTTCTGATGATAAAATCAAAATTGCTTACAATTCAGAATTTAATGACAGGATTTACAAAGTCGAAGCTCCTGATGAAATCACTCCGGTTCAAGGTAGTGAAGTTCTTCTTCGTTTCTCCGAAAATGAATTCTCTTCGATGATAGGTTACAAAAACAAATATGGAGTAGTTGCTTTTACTGTTCCTTTTGAAACTATTAAAACAGAGCAAGAGCGAAATAAGTTGATGGGATTAATCCTTAATTATCTTTCAATTAAATAACTTATTCTACAAATTATATGATAATTAAAGGTTCAATTAAGAATAAGTTTGAACTTCTTTATTGGAGAATAATAAATTTATTTGATAAGGAATTATCAAATCAACATTACAAAAAATATTTTACTGACTATTTTATATTAGATGAAAAAGATTACTATTAAAGAAAGATACTGGATTTAGATTGCGGTCCAAGAGGTAGTCTTGAATGGACAAACAACTCAGATATTGTTATAGGACTGGATCCACTTGCTGATAAATACAGGAAGTTGAATCCAAATCTTTCGGTAATGAAATTAGTTAAAGCGAATGCAGAATATATTCCTTTTAAAGACTCTACATTTGATATAGTAATTTCTTTTAATTCTCTTGATCACGTTGATGATATTGATAAAACTATCTCTGAAATAAAACGAGTTACAAAAATTGGCGGACTATTTCTTTTGATAACGGATTGTTGTCATAAATCTACTTTTACAGAGCCTCAGAATTTTGGTTGGGAAGTTGTGGAAAAATTCTATCCTGAGTTTAAAACTGTTTTAGTTAAAAAATTAGAAAAGTTTGGAAGGAAAATTTATCGTTCTCTTGAAATGAACAAAGAGTATGACTTTAATGATAATAGAAAAAGATACGGTTTGATCGTAGCAAAATTCATTCGCAACTAATTCGTCCAAATTAAATTAAGCTTGAAATCCAATTAAACATTTACAACTTAAAATTTAAAATTAAACACTCAGTCCGATTCCAGGATTATCATTCAAAGTAACTTTTCCGTCAATTACTTTCATTCCATCGAATGGATCATTTTTAATTAGAAGTGCTCCGTCTAGATCAGCCCAATCAACTATTGGTGAAAGTTGTGAGGCTGCAGAGATTGCACAAGAAGTTTCAGTCATACAACCGAGCATAACTTTCATTCCCAGAGATTTAGCAAGAGTTATCATTTTATGTGCTTCACGCATTCCAGTACATTTCATTAGTTTAACAACAACTCCGGAATAAACATCTTTCATTTTGATTAAGTCGCTTAGTCTTTGAATTGATTCATCGCCTAAGACTGGAATGGGAGAATTCTTAGTGAGCCAAGCATTTTCATCAACCATTTCTTTTGGCATTGGCTGCTCAATATATACGACATTATTCTCGCTTAAATAATGTATTATCTCAAGTGCGTAATGTTTATCTTTCCAACCTTGATTAGCATCAGCAGTTAATGGTTTATCAGTAACGGAGCGAATTGTTTCTATCATTTCTCTATCATTTTCTTTTCCCATTTTGACTTTCAGAATTTTAAATTCTTCAGCTTCTTTTACTTTCTGCCGAACAATATCAGGTTTATCTATTCCAATTGTAAAAGTAGTAAATGGAGTTTTGCTTTTATCAAAGCCCCAGATTTTGTACCAAGGTTTTCCGATTAGCTTTCCAACTAAATCATGCAGAGCGATATCGACAGAAGCTTTTGCCGCTGTGTTTTTTTCATCAATGGAATCAATATATTCAAGTATGTTCTCAAGTTCGAAAGGATCATCAAATTGTTCCAGATTAACTTTAGATAAAAATTTTGTTGCTGTCTCCTGAGATTCACCAAGATAAGGCGGCATTGATGCTTCGCCATATCCTTTTATTCCATCATACTCGATTTCAGTTAACATTACAGGTGTAGTAGTTCTCGAACTTACTGCGACAGTAAAAGTATGCTTTAATTCCAAAGTATAAGGTTTGAAAGTCAATTTCATTTTAGTGCCTTTTTTATTGATGATGTTTGTAGCGAAAGCTTTTGAACTGAATCCACCGATTGAGGCAGCAGTTAATATTGATGTGGCTTTTATAAATTCTCTTCTGTTTTGTTTCATGGTAGTTAATCGAATAATAATAAAAGAAAAAGTGGGATAAAAGTAATCTTCTTTTGTCCCACTTAAACTATTCTCTAATAATTTTCAGTTAATTTTCTTA
>CAKZLD010000135.1 GCA_937125135.1 uncultured Ignavibacterium sp. | reverse complement strand
TGAGACAAGACAGAACATTGTATTCATATCTTAGGATACTCCCTGAATCTAACGAATTCGAATCTTGATACTTTCACGCCATTTTCTTCAATTGAATTTCGGTTTGTAGTAGAAGCAACACAGATTATATTTTCTTTTTGAAGTAATGATACAAGAGCAAAACAGAAAGTCATTTCGCCCATAATGTGGACTGCATTGTTGGCGTCTTTAGAAAAGTTTATTAAATCCAAACAAATCATCTTAAATCTATTAGCAATTTCAAGAACATAATTTGTATCAGAGTTAGAAGGTATTTCAGGAAAATTAACATCAAATATATTTCCAAAGGTAGAAGTTGCAGCTCCCTTCTGCTTAGTTGACCAATCAAATGATGGATGATTCGATAGATTTATCAACATTTATAGTTACCCTCGTTAAAATCCAATATCATTGGTTTTAATCTATTAACAGAATTTCTTAACCTAGATTTAATAGATTCTGCAGGCTTACTATCTTTTATAAAACCACCGTGATTGATATCATTTCGTATATCAGAAAGATATTCGTAATCCCCACTGATTTTTTTAACAAAATCTAATTCGAGAACTTTTTCTGTTAATTTTTCGTGGATTTTATTTAAGTTATGCCAGTTGTTCTTTTCTATATTTTCTTTAACTATAAAAAAACAATTTGAAACTGCTTTCCTAAGATCGCGTATCCTAAAATCACTATCTAATTTTTTTAAAATAATAGTAATTACAGTTTCTTGAAGCAAAGTAATAGCCTGTTGAAATAGATTGTGTTCTATACACCATTCGACAGAATTAACTAAGTTTTCAATTCCAGGATAACTAAAATTTTTTATTTTCTCTAAAAGTTCGTCTATTAAAATTGGAAGTGGTCTTATACTTAAGTCTAAATTTCTCAACATGTCAATATTTTTTTTAAGATTGTCGAAGTCATAATCAATAATATAGTTCCCTCTACATAGATTAATCTCTTGTAATATTCTATCAATCTCTACTATCACATCTCTGGCAGCTTTATTATCAATAGTATTCGTTAATTCTTTCTTCGAAGATTGGACTAATTTTTTTAGAGATGTAATATTTGCGTTTCTGATAAAATCATAAGTAGCATTAGTCCAATCCTGTAATTGAGAAAATGAAGTTAAATCTAATACCGGAGCAACTCTTTGATCAACAGGAATTTCTCGAACTTTATGAATTGGACCCAAATTTTCAAAAGCAGCGTAATAAATTCCAAGCACTCTAATCTTTTTTACTTGTTTAGCAAAATTCAAAAGTGTTATCAAAAGCATTGGCAGAGATCTGAAAGAATGAGTTATATCAACAATAACTTCTTCATCTTCCTTGAAGGAATCATAAATTGATTGAAATATTTCCCATATTTCTTCTTCATTGAATCCTTCATTAATATCATAATGAAGAATTTTCGATTTAATTCCAATCAATTTTATTCTTGATTCGAGACCGGAATTTTGAATTTGTTTTCCTTCTCTATCATAATGACCATTATCCAACCAATTTTTTTCTTTCGCGTCCTTAGTTAAAAAAATTCTAATCTCATCATTTTCAGTCCAGTCTTTACAATATTTTTTAATCAAATCCTCCTGAACATATTTAACAGGCTCTTTGGAGATTTCACCATCTGGAAATTTGTGAAGACATTCCAGATAATCATTCGTGCCAAGGATAGAGATGAAGGATTTAGGCATTATTCCGCTTTTCCTTTATAATCTGCTTTTTGAATTTTTTTATTTTGAAAGAGAAGCTCAACTAAAACCTTACTGCCTTTGGTAAGACCAAATGTTTCTAATCTAACACCAGGCATTATTGTTTCTATATCCTTATATATTCCATCCATTATTTTAACTTTTGGCGGTTTGGATTTGTCGTCGATTATTTCGGCAATTACTGTATTATGCGGTTTTATTATACTTTTTTCTTTATCCTCTTCTTTTGATTCAATTTTTATATTATTTATATCAAAAGTTACCCACCCAAATCCACCGTAAACATTCTGTTTATTAGAATATTTTCTAGTAAATGGAAATTCATTTATGTTTAGAGGAGTTCTTGTTGAATTATGGAATCCTATTCCTATTGCTTTATAAAATTCAAAAGCTTTTTGTTTTAGTTTCTCATCGCTCAACAATAAAGGCAAAATCGTCATCCCACTAAAACCTGTTCCAAAACCCACCTTGAATTTATTGTCTAACTCATATAGTTTTTTAAGAGAATTTATATTGGCTTTTTGTTGATTATTCAACACTGTAATAACCCAATTACTCTCAACTTTTGAAACTGCATTACCAAATTCTTTCCACGCATCCTTGATAGTGGCTATAATTTTTTCCTCTGAAAATTCACTATCATTCTTAATGTCAATATTTAAAAGCCTTTTTAATTTGTCTTCAATTCCTATAAAATATTTTTTTCCAAATTCAGAATTTGGGTTATTAAGCTCTTTCTTAGCTCTCTTTAAAAACTCGATATCGATAGATAAATCGAATTCTAATTCAACATTTTGTTTAATGGATTCCGTAAAAACTTTAAATGGTTTATGGACAGAGGTTTTCTTTAATGCATAGACCATAAGTTCTGTTATTTCTCCATCGTCACGAGTTGAGATAGCTGTAGAATCGGTTATTTTAATAAGTTTCATCAGATCATATTTTTGATCATTATAAACGATCTCTGTTCTATTGCTTATCTCTTTTTCAACACCACAAATGAAAATTTTTTCTACTAATTTCTCATCTGCAGTTTTTAGAAGATTTTTAATTCTTTTCTGATTGTCGCGACTATTTTGGGCTTCATTTATTAAATCATTCAATACATTTTGTAAAAAACCACTATTGGATTTTGAATTAAGAACCTTATACAACAGTGCAGTCCTTAAACTTCCCTTAAGGGAACTCCCGGGAATAAACAACTCGTTTAATGAATCTTTAATACCCTCATTTAAGTCTTTTTGAAAAGAGCCATTAAAAGAATACAATCCACATTTTGAAATAATATCTTTTGGATTGATGTTAAATTTTCTTTGAATATCACTTACATTCAATTGATTTTCTTGCTCAACATACTCAAAAAATTCATTTTGCTTTTCTTCACTTAAAAGTTCAAATAGTTTATCATAGTTGATTCTGTAATT
>CAKZLD010000134.1 GCA_937125135.1 uncultured Ignavibacterium sp. | reverse complement strand
TTCTCAACTGCAACTTCAGCTTGAAGTAAATCAAACTCCGAAACAAATCCTTGCTCATTCAAAGATTTTACATTATTAAGATTCTCCTGAGCATTTAGGAAACTTGCTTCAGTTATCTCAGTAACTTTTTTCAGCATTAATGCTCCATAAAAAGCAGATTGAACTGAAAGAACTGTTTTTGAGATTTGATTATTCAGTTCTGCTTTGGAAAGATTGTAATAAATCTGCGCAGCCCCTATTCCACGAAAAACCGCCGAGCTAAAAAGAGTTTGAGTTAATTGTAGTTGAGCTTGATAGTTATTTGTTTGTGCAAAAGATTGAAGTTTTGTCTCCAGCGGAAGAAACTTTCTGTTATCTCTTGGAATTACATTTTCATCGAAAAGAATTGCGTAGGTAGCGTTTTTTAACAATGCTTCAAAATCCGGGAAAGGCATTCTCGGCTTCTCGATAAAATGTGAAAAATTTGCTGAAAAATCTAAACTTGGTAGTGCATACCCAAATGCTTCGTCCACTGCTGCATCTGCTCTTTGAACATTTAATAAAGCAATTTTAATATCGGTATTATTATTAAGTGCTAAATTAATTGCTTCATCAAGCGTGATGGATTTTTCCTGAGCTGTTACTTGAATGAACAAGATTAAAAAAATAAATGTCAGAAATTTTTTATTTACTTTCATACGTATTTCCATTTAGATTTGATTTAACATTTTAGTAGTCTGTATAAGAATATAAAACCTGAGGTTTAAGTTCACTTCGCTGAAATGAAATTTTATTGATTTGAGGAAATTGCTATCCATTCTGCTGAAAAAATCAAATTAACGTATCAAATATAGAGTTTTTATCTTTATTGTTAGATAAGTTTTAATTAAACGGTTTTTATTTATGATGAACGAAATAGTTCAAACAAAAAAAATTATCCTTAATAAAAAATTTCAAAAAACACTTGACTTTTAAATATTAAAATGATATCATTGTAATGTCAATTTAATATAAGGTGAAAAAATGGAAAAAATTTTTGAAAAAACTGGGAGAAAACTCAATGGCTTTTTAATGCTTTTTCTTCTAATCGCATTAATCATTCTTCATATATATCTTATTTATCTTGGAATAACAACAGAGGATACCACAATTCTTTGGTTTTTCATTCCTTTGGTAATAGGAATTATCCTAATCTCGAGTGGTTTTATAATAGTTCAGCCAAATGATTCGAGAGTGTTAATCCTTTTTGGTAAATATATCGGAACTGTACGGAACGATGGATTTTGGTGGGTTAATCCATTCACAACAAGGAAAAAGGTTTCACTCAGAATCAGAAATTTCAACAGTCAGAAAATTAAAGTAAACGATCTTCACGGAAACCCAATCGAGATTGGTGCTGTTGTTGTCTGGCGAGTTGTAGATTCTGCCAAAGCTGTTTTTGATGTCGAGAATTATGAGCAGTTTGTTGATATACAAAGTGAAACCGCTATCAGGCAACTTGCTTCCGAATTCCCTTATGATGTTACTGAAGAAGATAAGCCAAGTCTGAGAGGAACGCCTCAGGAAATAGCAGAAAGTTTGAAAAAAATGCTTGAACAACGGCTGGAAATTGCTGGTGTAGAAATAATTGAGGCGAGGATTTCTCATCTTGCTTATGCACCTGAAATCGCACAAGCAATGTTAAGACGACAACAAGCTCAAGCAATTATAGCAGCAAGAACCAAAATTGTGGAAGGGGCTGTTGGAATGGTGGAAATGGCTTTGAAAGCATTGAGTGAACAAAACATCGTCCGCCTCGATGAAGATAAAAAAGCTACTATGGTGAATAACTTAATGGTTGCTTTAGTTTCCGAAACAGAAGCTCAGCCAGTAATAAATACAGGAACTTTGTATCAGTGATGAAGATTCAGAGTGAGAGAACTATTTAAATAATCTACTTGACTAAGAAGAAAGAGTTGGTTAAAAATGTTAAACTTGAATAACTATTTAGGAAAAGAATTAAAAATAGTTCAGAATTCTATCTGGAAAAGTGAGTTTCATTTGCTTGATGAGCAAAATGTTATTGGCAAACTTTATTCTGTTAAAATATGGAAGAATTTATATAATTGTGAGTTTGATAATAAGACGATTGAATTTTATAAAAAGAATATTTTTGGTCAGGAAGTTTTCATCAAGGAAAAGAATAAATCACTACCTTTTGCAAGTTTCGAAAGTAATTTTTTCTTCACTTCCGGTGAATTGAAATTAGACAGAGGCAGAAAGCTTTTAATAAAAATAGGAACCTTTAAAAACAATGCTTCTTTATATGATTCAGATAAACTACTAATCTTAATAAACTGTAAATTATCTTTCAAAGAAAAATGCATAGTAACAATTGAAAATAAATCTGAATTTTTTGAAAATTATCCTTGGCTGCCTTTTTTTATTTTTTATCTTACAAACACCTCAAAAAATACTGGTGTAACATTTAGTTAGAGAAATTATGAGTGAGAAAAAGAAATTCTTATTAAGAATAGATGAATCAGTTTATGCCGCTCTTGAAAAGTGGGCGGCAGATGAATTCCGCTCGATCAATGCACAAATCGAATTTTTACTTATTGATAATCTCAAAAAAGCAGGGAGATACAAAAAACTAATCGATCAGGAAAAAGATAAGAACGAATAACTTTACAACTCTTAAGATTAAGTAATCGTTAACTTATATCCATTCCATTTTCTATTCTATTCATCTGTTATTTTTGGTAACTTAGAATCATACTTATAAAAAAATATTCAGGAGAAAAAATGACCAATATCACAGATGTGTGGGCAAGAGAAATTCTTGACTCAAGAGGAAATCCAACAATTGAAGTTGAAGTTGCTTTGGAATGTGGAGTAGTAGGACGAGCAGCCGTTCCCAGTGGCGCTTCAACCGGAGAGCACGAAGCTGTTGAATTGCGAGACGGAGATAAATCACGTTACAATGGCAAGGGCGTTAAAAAGGCAGTTGAAAATGTAAATGAAAAAATTGCTGAAGAACTTATAGATTTCGATGCAACTGAGCAGGTTGCAATTGATAATTTACTCATCAGTTTAGACGGAACTGAAAACAAATCTAATCTCGGGGCAAATGCTATTCTTGGTGTTTCACTTGCTTGTGCAAAAGCTGCTGCAGAAGCTTTAGGATTACCACTTTATAAATACATTGGCGGAACAAACGCAAAAACCTTACCTGTTCCCATGATGAACATAATCAATGGTGGCAAACACGCTGATAACAATGTTGACTTTCAGGAATTTATGGTGATGCCTGTCGGTGCAACAAGTTTCGCAGAAGCACTGAGAATGGGTGCTGAAACATTTCATTCTTTAAAATCTGTACTGTCAAAAAAAGGTTATAATACGGCAGTTGGCGATGAAGGTGGTTTTGCTCCTAATCTCAGATCTAATGAGGAAGCGATTGAGGTGATCTTAGAAGCAATCGAAAAAGCTGGTTATAAAGTGGGAAGTGAAATTGCAATCGCACTTGATCCTGCCGCAAGCGAATTTTTCTTAAAAGATAAAAATGCTTATCATTTATTTAAATCAGCTCCTGATCAAATTATACCAATTGAAAAAATGGTTGATTACTGGGCTGATTGGATTTCTAAATATCCAATCGTTTCTCTTGAAGACGGAATGAGTGAAGATGACTGGGATGGTTGGAAATTACTAACTGATAAAGTCGGAAGTAAAATCCAACTTGTTGGAGATGATATTTTCGTTACGAATACCGAGAGACTTGCTAAGGGAATCGAGTTGGGTGTTGCAAATTCTATCCTTATCAAATTAAATCAAATTGGCACACTAACCGAAACACTTGATGCGATTGAACTTGCAAAAATTAATGGCTACACAAATGTTATTAGTCATCGTTCAGGAGAGACCGAAGATTCTACAATTGCAGATGTTGCAGTTGCAACAAATGCTGGACAAATAAAAACCGGTTCTGCATCAAGAACTGACAGAATTGCAAAGTACAATCAGTTATTGAGAATCGAAGAGGAATTAGATACCACCGCAGTATTTCTCGGATTAAGCGCACTTAACTATAACGGATAATTATTGACAAAAGAGGTTGTAAAAGAATAATTTATAAATGACTTATTTACTACAACCTCTGATTTTTTTATAAAGTCAAAGGGGACATTATGAATAATCACATTAAAACCTGCAATGATATTATCAAAGCAAATAATGTTGAGTTTATTGATTTAAAAGCAACTGATTTAACAGGAAGATTGCATCACATATCTCTTCCGGTTGTTGACGGATTGCTTGAAAAACTTATCACCGAAGGAGTAGGCTTTGATGGTTCAAGCTATGGATTCAGAAAAGTGGAAAACAGTGATATGATTCTAATTCCTGATTTAGCCACTGCACAGATGGATCCATTCAGACAAGCACCAACGTTAAGTTTTTATTCACACATTTTTTTGACTGACGAAAAAAGAACTCCATTCAATCAAGATGGAAGAAATCTTGCGAAGAAAGCCGAAGCTTTATTAAAAGATATTACCGGAGCTGATACATCTTTATGGGGACCTGAATTCGAGTTTTATATTTTTTCAAATGTGGAATATGACACCCGCACCGCAACTTCATATTACAAAGTTGAGCACGCAGAGGAGTTTTATAAAAAAGCTTACCACGCAGCAAATCCTTTTGATGAATATGATGATTTCAGAGATGAAGCTTGTAATCTGCTCAAAAAACAAGGGATAAATGTTAAATATCATCATCACGAAGTCGGAGAACGTGGCCAGCAGGAAATTGAAACTTATTTTTCAGATTTGCTTACCACTGCCGATAATATTATAACAACGAAGTATATCCTTTTCAACTTTGCAAAGCAAAAAGGATTATACATTACATTTATGCCAAAGCCAATGTATCAGCAAGCCGGAAATGGAATGCATTTACATTTTTATCTGACAAAAGATGGTAAAAATCTTTTCTATGAAAAAGGACAATACGGTAATCTCAGCAAACTTGGCTTAAATTTTATTGGTGGAATGCTGAAACATGGTAGAGCACTTTCTGCTTTTACTAATCCATCTACAAATTCATACAAAAGACTTGTTCCTGGCTTTGAAGCACCCGTCGCATTAACATACGGAATGGGAAATCGTGCTGGTGCCATCAGAATACCTAAATATGTTTCAAACCCTGAAGAAACCAGATTTGAATATCGTCCGCCTGATGCTACTGCAAATCCTTATTTATGCTTAGTTGCAATGTTGCTTGCCGGAATTGATGGAGTTAAGAATAATATTGATCCCGTTAAGGAAGGTTTCGGTCCTTATGATAAAAATTTCCTTGAGACAGATGATATTCACAAAATTCATTTTCTGCCGAGAAATTTAGCTGAAGCTCTTGACGCTTTGGAAGAAGATAATGAATTTCTGAAAATCGGTAACATTTTTACTGATGAACTTTTACAACAATGGATTAAAATAAAGAACGAAGAAATACATTCGATTGGTACTATGCCACACCCCTTTGAATTCAAAATGTACTTCAATTTGTAAATGATTTATGTGATTGTTTTAGATAAGTATCTAAAACAGAGTCAAAAATTTCACTAAAAAACAAAAACCTCCGCAATTCAAACGGAGGTTTTGTTTAATTCAACTATGATTTTTACTGAGATTAATATCTGTAATAATCCGGTTTGTAAGGACCTTCAATAGGAACGTTGATATATGCCGCCTGCTCTGGAGTAAGTTCATCAAGCTCAGCACCTATTTTTGCAAGATGAAGTCTCGCAACCATTTCATCCAAATGCTTAGGTAAAGTATAAACTTTATTCTCATATCTTTCAGGATGATTCCATAATTCAATCTGAGCAAGTGTTTGATTGGTAAATGAATTTGACATTACAAATGAAGGATGTCCTGTCGCATTTCCTAAATTGACTAATCTTCCTTCGGATAAAACGATTATATCTTTTCCATCAATTGTATATTTATCAACCTGAGGTTTAATAGTATCGCGTGTATGTCCATAGTTTTGATTTAACCAAGCCATATCAATTTCAATATCAAAGTGGCCAATGTTACAAACAACAGCCTTGTCTTTCATCAATCTGAAATGTTTTTCTGTAATTACATTTTTATTTCCGGTGGCAGTAACAATAATATCAGCTTCTTTAACTGCATCAATCATCTTTTTAACTTCATAACCTTCCATTGCAGCCTGAAGTGCGCAGATTGGATCAATCTCTGTTACTATTACTCTTACGTGAGCATTTTTCAGAGATTCAGCAGAACCTTTTCCGACATCTCCAAAACCAGCAACAACAGCAACCTTTCCAGCTAACATCAAATCAGTAGCTCTTCGAATTGCATCAACAAGAGACTCACGACATCCATATTTATTATCAAATTTTGATTTGGTAACAGAGTCATTCACATTTATTGCCGGAAGAGGAAGAGTTCCTTTTTCCATTCTCTCATAAAGTCGGTGAACTCCGGTAGTTGTTTCTTCCGAAATACCTCTAATACCAGCGACTAATTCAGGATAATTATCAAGCACCATATTAGTCAAATCGCCTCCATCATCGAGAATCATATTCAATGGACGAGACTCATCACCGAAGAATAATGTTTGCTCAATACACCAGTTAAATTCTTCTTCGTTCATTCCTTTCCATGCAAAAACCGGAATTCCGGCAGCAGCAATTGCAGCAGCGGCGTGATCTTGAGTAGAAAAAATATTACAACTTGACCATCTGACTTCAGCTCCGAGTTCTATCAAAGTTTCAATCAAAACTGCTGTTTGAATTGTCATATGAAGACAACCTGCGATTCTGGCACCTTTAAGAGGTTTTGAATCGCGATATTTTTCTCTGAGCGCCATCAAGCCGGGCATCTCTGCTTCGGCAAGTTTAATTTCTTTTCGTCCCCACTCTGCTAATGAAATATCTTTTACTTTGTAGGGAAGTGATAAATCAATTTTCTTTTCTGTTATTGTGCTCATATTCCTTCTTATTTTATTTATAAATTCTCAACAAAAACTTTAATGATTTAAGTTCAATTATTACTACATAAATTTTTTGAATGTATCAACCAAATCGAGTTTTTCCCAAGTAAACTCATTTTCTGTTCTACCGAAATGACCATAAGCAGCTGTCTTTTGATAAATTGGTCTTTTCAGATCAAGTCTTTTTATAATTCCTAATGGAGTAAGATCAATTTCTTTTTTAATTATATCTGCAATTTGCTCATCAGGCAAAACGCCCGTTCCTTTTGTATTAACATAAACAGAAACAGGCTCAGCAATTCCAATAGCGTAAGCCACTTGAACCAGACATTCCTTAGCCATTCCGGAGGCAACAACATTTTTCGCAATATGACGTGCAGCATAAGTTGCAGAGCGATCAACTTTTGATGGATCTTTTCCACTGAATGCACCGCCACCGTGAGGAGCCCAGCCGCCATAAGTATCAACAATAATTTTTCTGCCTGTTAGTCCGCTATCTCCGTGAGGTCCGCCGATTTCAAATCTGCCAGTTGGATTTATAAAGTATTTTGTGTTTGCATCAAGCATTTCTTCTGGGATAACTTTTTTAACGACTTCGTTAATTACATCTTCTTTAATTCTTGCCTGAGTAACATCGGCATCATGTTGAGTTGAAACAACAATAGTATCCACACGTACAGGTTTCCACGTATTATCATATTCAATTGTAACCTGAGATTTTGCATCTGGTCTGAGATAAGGCATGAAGCCATCAAAGTTTTTCCTGATATCAGCTAATCGTTTAACCAATTTATGAGCATACATAATTGGCATTGGCATTAATTCAGGAGTTTGATCGCAAGCATAACCAAACATTAAGCCCTGATCCCCTGCTCCACCTTTATCAACTCCCATTGCAATATCAGGGGATTGGGAATGAATAGCATTGAGAACAGAGCATGATTCTGAATCAAATTTATATTCAGCACTTGTGTAGCCTATTTTTTTGACAGTAGCGCGAACCACTTCGGGAATTTCCACATAAGATTTTGTAGTGATTTCACCGCCAACTAAAACTAAACCCGTTGTAACGAAAGTTTCACAAGCAACTCTTGCATTCGGATCCTCTTTTATGATTGCATCTAAAACTCCATCAGAGATAGCATCACAGATTTTATCAGGATGACCTTCAGAAACCGATTCAGATGTAAAGTAGAATGGCATATTTAATCCTTAATTATTTTTCTGTTTAGATTTATTTCAGTGTGCAAACTTAGAAAATATAGCTTACTTAAGCAAAAGAATAAGTAATGGTTTTGTTTTGTTATGCACATTCTCTAAAAAATTATAGTGTTTGGAATTTATTTATTTCTCATCTTTGTTATGAAGAAAAAAAGAGTAATTATGAAAAGAATAATATTTTGTTTGATAGTTATAATCAACTCGGTTTATTCACAACCTGAAAATCCGGGATCTTTTCAGGCTGGATGGATAAGTGCAACTCTTAATCGTGATGGTCGTACGATAAACACAGTAATTTATTATCCTGCAATCTCTGAAGGAAGTGGAGCTCAGATTGATACCTCAAACGGACCTTATTCAATTGTGGCTTTTGGTCACGGGTTTTTTATGCAGAACAATTACTACATTTCTCTATTCAAACATCTTGCAAGCTATGGTCACATAGTAATTGCGCCACAGTTTCCTGATAATAATCATCTTCAACTTGGATTTGATTTGCTTTTCTGTGCAAATCATTTAAAAAATGAAAGTCGAAATCCTAATTCAATTTTTTATCGATTAGTTGATACAGCTAAAGTTGGTTTATCTGGTCATTCAATGGGAGGCGGAGCAAGTTTGTTAGCTGCGGCAAATGATTCGACGGTGGATGTTGTTGCTCCACTTGCAGCAGCCGAGACTAATCCATCTGCAATAAGTGTAATGAATAAGATCAAAGCAGTAGTATATCTCATAACAGCTCAAAATGACGGAGTTACTCCTCCTGCAAATCATCAGATTCCAATGTACAACAATGCTCTTCCAATAAAAGGAATTCCTACTTTGAAAGGAGCGAATCACACAAAATTTATGGATACAAGATTGTTCGATTGGACAGACCCACGAGGTTATTTAACTCCTGCAGAACAATTGAGATTAACAAGAAGATATTTGACAAGTATTTTTAATTTATTCTTAAAAGAAGATTCTTCCTATTTCAAATATGCATTTGGAACTGTTGCTCAAAATGATACTTCGATAATACTTGAACGACAGCTAAAACCACTTAGACCCAAACCTTTTGGTTTAATTTCGCCGAACAATTTTTCTTTTATCAATCAGAAAATTATTAACTTCAACTGGAATTCAACTTATTCACTAAACTTAAACGATGTTGTGAGATATAAAATAGTAATTTCACGAGACTCAACCTTCAATACTATTTTTTTCACGAAGGATAGTATTTCATCAACTAATTATCAGCATTTATTTGAAGAAGATGGAAAGTTCTATTGGAAAGTAATAGCTTATACTTCTGATTCAACTTTCACTCAGACAAATTTTTTTTCTTTCATAATTCTGTTAGCAGGTAATGAAGATAAAAGTTTTACTCCACAGCAATTTAAGTTAGAACAGAATTATCCAAATCCATTTGGTGGTGCAATCAATTCGAGCAATACGGAGACAACTATTAAATTTGACTTACCAACTGATTCAAAGGTTTTGCTTGAAGTTTATAACATTGTCGGTGAGAAAGTTGCTACTTTAATTAATCAGGATCTGAGTGCCGGATTTCATAATATAAATTTCAGCGGCAAAGAGTTATCAACGGGTGTTTATTTTTATAAATTGTCTGCAAGTGATTTCACTTCAACCAAGAAATTTATATTCATTAGATAACTTACAATTAAGTATTTCAGAGCATGACTTAGATTCTGCCCTTGTTCATTCACATCTTCAATCTTTTGCTTTAAATAATTTCAGCAGATTTTCTGCGGCGAGTGTTGGAGTTATTTTTCCTTTTATTATTTCATCTTCGATTTTTCTGATTGATTTTTTTACATTCTCGTTTGAGTAAAACTCATCAATAATCGAATCTTCAATAATTCTGTGAACCCATTCAACAAGTTGTGCTTTTCTGCGTTGTTCAAAAACTCCCGATTCTTTCGAAAGCTTTTCGAATTCTTTTATTGTATTCCACAACTCGGGGATGCCTTTGCCAGTTAATGCTGAAGTGGTTAATACTTTTGGCTTCCAACCTTTTGTTGCGGGTTGTAAGTAGTGAAGTGCATTTTCATAATCTGCTTTTGAGATGTTTGCTTTTTTTTCATTATCACCATCGGCTTTGTTAATTAAAATTGCATCAACTAATTCCATTATGCCACGTTTAATTCCTTGTAATTCATCTCCTCCGCCTGCAATCAAAACTAACAGGAAGAAATCAACCATTGATCGTACAGTTACTTCACTTTGACCAACACCAACAGTTTCAATAAGAATTATATCAAATCCTGCAGCTTCACACACAGTTATTGTCTCTCTGCTTTTTCTTGTAACTCCGCCCAAAGTTCCACCCGAAGGAGAAGGTCTGATAAAGCAATTGTTTTCTTTTGAAAGATTTTCCATTCTGGTTTTATCACCGAGAATGCTTCCTTTTGTTACAGTGCTACTTGGATCAACTGTTAAAACAGCAACTTTATGACCTTGGTTGAGAAGAAACAATCCAAAAGATTCAATCAAAGTGCTTTTACCTGCACCTGGAATTCCTGTGATTCCAATTCGAAGTGATTTACCCGAATAAGGAAGTAAATTTTTCAAAACCTGTTGAGCAATTTCCTGATGCTGATGGTTATTACTTTCAATTAAAGTGATAGTTCTTGCTAAAATATTCCTGTCGAATTTTAACACTCCGTTTACATATTCATCAACCGAAAGAAGTTTCCTCTTTATTGCTTTTTCAGAAACAGATTGTTTTTGATTTTGATATTCTACTCCTTCTACAATTTTTACGGCAAATTCTTCACCAGCATTTTCGGGCGTCCATTCAGGTTTGTATGATTTGTTCTTTTTCATTGCGATAAAAAATAATAATTATGAACAAAATAAATTAACAGCAGGAATATTCCCTCCCATCTATCAAGTTTTTTTCTGTGTCCTGTAAACATCGAAATAAACAAAATAATCGTGCCTGCAATAAGCAGGAACAAGTCCGTATTAAATTTGATATTATAGGGGATAGGATTGATTAATGTACTAATTGCAAGTATAAAGAAAATATTAAAAATGTTTGAACCGATGATATTTCCAACAGCAATGTCGTTATTCTTTTTTATTGTTGCCATCACAGAGGTAGCGAATTCAGGCAGTGAAGTTCCTGCAGCTACTATTGTTAATCCGATAATTTTTTCACTGATATTAAAAAGTTTAGCGATTTCAACTGAAGACGTTACAACAATTCTTCCTCCTAAAGTTAAACCAGATAATCCTGCAATTACTAAAAGAGCTATTTTTCCATTAGACATTGATTTGTAGGATAAGTTTTGATTTAAAGTATCATTCTTTAATGGAGAGTAAACATAGTAAAGAAATACAAAGAACAATATCAGAAGAATAAGTCCATCAACTCTGGTGAGATTTTGTTCGTCTGATAGAAAAAAATTATTTGTAAGAAGAAGCAAAAGAACTGCCGCAAATAATGAAATTGGAATTTCAACCTTCACAGTACTTGACTGCACAAAAAGCGGACTGATTAAAGCAGAGATTCCTAGAATTATGAAAAGATTGAAATTGTTACTTCCTATAATATTGCCCAAAACTATATCGGGATGATTTTGAGCTGAAGCGAAAATATTAACAACAAGTTCCGGTGTTGATGTTCCGAAAGCAACAACTGTTAATCCAATCGCAAGATCAGAAACATTTAATTTCTTAGCAAGAGCAGAAGCTCCATTTACAAGCCAATCAGCACTTTTAAGCAATAAAGCAAATCCTACAACAAGAAGAACAAATTCCAATAGCATTAAATATTCTTTAATCTAACTATAAAGTTATAATTTGCTGATTAAACTTTTTATGCCGGCGGATTCCAAGTTGATGAGTCTAATTTACTTTCTTTCAAAAGAGAGTTCTTGATTTCATTGACTCTGAAAATAGTTCTGTTAAAAACTCTGAATGAATTCTCGATGTAAAGCCTCATTGATTCAACGTCATTCAAATCAGGCTCATTGTGAGATGCTTCCAACATATCATCATAAATTTGATCGAGCAGTTTTATTTCTTTTTGAAAATTTTGTTCAGACATTGATATTCCTTTCTGATAGTAAATAAATTTTTCTGCTTCCAAAATAAAACAAAAACAGCTTTGATTTTTCAATAAATTTTAGCAAGTTATCAACAAATAACTAATCAATTATAAACCCACGAAAGCTTATGGAAAATTCAATTATTTCTGTAGTACTAATTCTGCTCGTTCTTAGTTTAATAACTGAAAAAGTTACTGATTTCATCAAGCTGAATATTAACTCAATGCAAAAGCCAGCTTTCCCAAGCCCTGAATTCGAGAGACAACGTGAAAAGAAAATTCATCTACTTTCAATTTTTGTAGGAATTATTATCTCAGTAATTACCAATGCGGACTTTTTCAGAATTGTCGAAACGGCAACTATTCAACCTCACAAGGGCTTAGAGAATTTTTCAGTTTTGAGTTTTTTGGATTTATTATAACTGGACTATTTCTAAGTCAGGGCTCAAAGTTTTTTCACGACTTGCTTGATACTTTGCTTTATGTAAAAAATATTAAGAAATCTTTATATCAAAATCAGGAAAGCATTAATAATCAGATATTAAACAATCCATCTCTAACAGCAGATCAACTTGTTACACAAGTTTTATCAACCGACAGAGATGACGATGATGATTATCATAAATAAGGAGTTTGTATGTTTCCAATAACTCAAAGATTCATAACAGGACATTGCCGTCCTTATAGAAAACTTGAAAGAGTTACTGCAGTTATTATTCACTGGACTGCAAACACCCGCAGAGGTGCAGGAGCTATGGCAAACAGAAATTATTTTAGTTCAAGTCCGAAAACACCGGAAGGAAAACCAATTTATGCTTCAGCACATTTTTGTGTAGATTCCATTTCTATCGTTCAGTGTTTGCCCGAAGATGAAGTTGGATATCACGTTGGAAGTAGCCGACCTTATAAACCTGATGGAATTCGTATAAAAGGAAACAGTAGCTCTCCAAACAATGTAACTATCGGAATAGAAATGTGCGTAAATGAGGATGGCGATTTTAACATAACCCGCTCACAAACCATTGAACTGACAAGATATCTCGTTCAAAAGTACAATATCAGCCGAATAAATGTTTTAAGACATTTTGATATTACTGGAAAAGACTGTCCGAAAATGATGCTCGACAACAATGTTTGGAATAATTTTCTCGATGAGGTTTTTATGGTAAATTCATCTTCAACTCATTCGCAGAATCCTACGGCAAAACAATTAAGAGTTAATGTATCAGAACTTAACGTGAGAAAAGGACCCGGAACTAATTTTAACATTTTAAGAAAATTGAAACTTGGTGATAGAATTTCTATCTATGAATACAATGGAAAGTGGGGAAGAATCGGAATAGATGAATGGGTTCATAGTGACTATCTGATTGAAGATTAAATCTGCATCGTCTTCTTTTGATTTTATGAAGAGTATTTCACGAACTGTTTGGATATTATCAATTATAAGTCTGCTCACCGATACCGCAAGCGAAATGCTTTATCCTGTAATGCCGATTTACTTAAGAACAATTGGATTTTCTGTTCTGCTGATTGGAATACTTGAAGGAATTACTGAAGCAACTGCTGGATTGAGTAAGGGATATTTTGGAAAATTATCTGATGTTACTGGCAAAAGAGTTCCATTCGTACAATTAGGTTATTCATTGAGTGCTGTTTCCAAACCGATGATTGCGTTTTTTGTAAATTCCGTCTGGATTTTTTTCGCAAGAACAATTGATAGATTAGGAAAAGGAATCCGAACAGGAGCCAGAGATGCAATCCTTTCTGATGAAGCATCAACTCAAACTAAAGGAACCGTATTTGGTTTTCATCGTTCAATGGATACTTTGGGAGCCGTGATTGGTCCGCTATTCGCTCTGATATATTTATACTTTAATAAGGATGATTACACGACACTTTTTTACATTGCATTTATTCCCGGACTCTTTGCGATAATTACTTCCTTATTTCTTAAAGAGAAAACTGTAATAAAAAATTCGCCTCAAGAAAAACAAAGATTTCTTTCATTCCTAAACTATTGGAAAGAAAGTCCTGCGGCTTACAGAAAACTTGTTGGTGGTCTTTTAGTTTTTACATTGTTCAATAGCTCTGATGTATTTTTGTTATTGAAAGTAAAAGAATCGGGTTTGGATGATACTTCTGTAATTGGAGTTTATATTTTTTACAATCTTATTTATGCTTTGTTTTCTTTTCCTATTGGAATAATCGCTGATAAAATAGGGCTCAAAGCAACTTTTATATCAGGGCTTTTGATATTCTCGTTCGTTTACTTTGGAATGACTTTTAATAATGATTTTTATTCCTTTTTAATTTTATTCTTTCTCTATGGAATTTATGCAGCAGCAACCGAGGGAATTTCGAAAGCATGGATTTCAAATATTTCTAAACAAGAAGACACTGCTACAGCTATCGGAACTTTTGCCGGATTTCAAAGCATCTGCACAATGCTTGCGAGTTCGTTGACAGGTTTTATTTGGTTTCACTTTGGTGCGAGTGTAGCGTTTATGACAACTGCAGCTGTAACGTTTTTGGTTGCGATTTATTTTCTGATTAAAATTCCAAAACCTGAATAAAACAACATTTAACCTTTATGTACAAAAGTATATATTTGTGTAAAAAAGTAAATAAAGTATGAAGATTTATAGAATACTTGACGAAGTTTTTAGAACGTGGTCAAACATCGCTGTATTAAGAGCCTTGATTGACACTAATACAGGATATACCGGGAATGAAGTAGCTCGTCTCTCAGGTATGCAGCCACGATCAGCAATTAAAGCACTAACATTACTCGAGAGCTTAGGATTAGTAAAAAGACAAATCGGGGGAAGAGATCATATATTTAGTTTAAATCGCAAACACTACTTGTATAATGGAGTAATTGTAAAATTATTTGAGATAGAAAACAACTTTTTGAATGAGATAATAAATGAAATAAAATCCCTCTTAGGCAAACAAGTTTATAGCTCTGTGATTTTTGGAAGTACCGCTAGAAAAGAAGATACCGTGTTATCTGATTTTGATATTTGTATTATTGTTAATTCTTCAACAGAGCAAAAAATTTTAAGAGATGTTTTAAATCAGCATTCGGGTTATTTCTATGAAAAATTTGGGATTAAAATTGCTCCTATCTTTTTCACAAAGTCAAAATTTCAAAAACTAAAAAAAAGTAAGCTCTTTAAATCTATCGTTAATGATGGTATACTTATATCAGGTAAACATCCCAAAGGATTAATTAGTGGTTCAACGCAAAGAATATAAAACTGTTCCAAAGCAAAAATTCAAAGACTATAGTGCTGTTGCAAATCATTTTTTTGAAGCAGCAGGGCTTGCAATGGAATTAGGATATTAGACTGCAGCCGGTGTTCTGATTGTTCACTCAGCAATTGCTTTCAGTGATGCTCTGTGTATTAAGTTATCTGGAGTAAGAAGCATTGGAGAAAATCATGAATATGCCTTAGTTTTATTAGAAAGAGCTTCCGCAGAAATAGAAGGTAAAAGTTCAGCATTGAATCAACTTAAAAGAATTATTGAAGAAAAAACTAAAGTTTCATATCTGGGCGAATTGTACTCTGCTTCTCAAATAAAAGATATGTGGAAAAGACTCGAAAGATTTCGTAAATGGGCTTTGTAGGTAATTGAAAGATAGATACAGGGAATATCTGTTCACTCTTCTTAAAACTTTTCTTGATTTCAATTTTATTATTTTGAATTGCTCAACCTTTTTTTTTGTTCAGTCATTAAAAATAAAATATGAAAATATTATTAACTGGTGCTACTGGCTATATTGGTAAAAGACTTCTTCCTGTTTTAATTGATAAAGGTTGTGAAGTTATATGTTGTGTTCGTGACAAGAAGCGTTTCCCTTCTGAAGGTATTTATATTCATCCAAAAGTCCGCGTTTTCGAAATAGATTTTCTCGAAGAATTCAAATTCGATACTTTCTTAAAAGATGTTGATGTTGCTTATTATCTCATTCACTCAATGAGTTCAAATATTAAGAATTTCGAACAGCTCGAAGAGAGGACTGCGAAAAATTTCATACAACTTGTTGAACAAACCAATGCAAAACAAATAATCTATCTTGGTGGAATTGCCAATCAGGAAAATCTTTCCAAGCATCTGACATCAAGAAAAAGAGTAGAGCAGATTTTATCTCAAAGTCGCATCCCTTTAACATCGATCAAAACAGGAATTATTGTCGGCTCCGGTAGTGCCTCATTCGAAATTATACGTGATCTTGTTGAGAAACTTCCCATAATGATTACTCCAAAATGGTTAAACACAAAACATCATCCGATTGCCATCCGAAATGTGTTAGAATATTTAACAGGAGTTTTATTAAAACCAGAAACATTTAACAAATCTTTTGATGTTGGGGGTCCGGATATACTTACTTACAAAGAAATGTTATTGCAATTCGCAGAAGTAAGAGGATTAAAAAGATTAATTATTACTGTTCCTGTTATGACTCCGCGACTATCTTCTTACTGGCTTTATTTTGTTACAGCTACTTCATTCAAACTTGCGGTTAATCTGGTTGATAGTATGAAAGTTCCTGTGATTGCAAAAAATAATCAACTCGAAAAAATGCTGAACATAACTCCCATTTCGTATAAAGAAGCAGTGGAACTTGCGTTTCAAAAAATTGAACAGAATAATGTTATCTCAAGTTGGAAAGATTCTCTCAGTTCAAGCTATGATGATAATTCTCTTCTTCAACATATAAATGTTCCGACGAATGGATGTTTTATTGACAAAAGAGAAAAAGAAATTAAAACCAATATTGATTTGGTTCTTGAAAACATCTGGTCAATTGGTGGAGAACGTGGATGGTACTATGCAAACTGGCTATGGCACATAAGAGGATTTCTTGATAAACTCGTTGGAGGTGTTGGTTTGCGAAGAGGGAGAACTAATGTAAATTCAATCAACACAGGAGACACTCTTGATTTCTGGCGTGTACTTGCTGCGGATAAACAAAATAAAAGATTATTGCTTTACGCTGAAATGAAACTGCCCGGTGAGGCATGGTTAGAATTCAGAATTATTGAGAAGAACGGAAAAAATTTCCTTCAACAAACTGCTACTTTTCGACCAAAAGGTTTATTTGGAAGAATGTATTGGTACTCTGTCCTTCCTTTTCACTATTTTGTTTTCAATGGAATGGCAGAGAATATCATAAAATTCTCTAAAGAATAGATAACATATTAGTAAATACTCTATATGTTTGTATTGACTTTAAGTTTATTTTCCCGAAAAAGTTTATCGAGAAATTAATTTTGATGATTTATGTCTATAAATGTATTTACTAAATTCGATCAAGATATTTTGCGAGTAGTAGCACAAGGAAAAGACGAAAATTTAAATGATGTAAAAGAATTCGGTTTGAATGTTATTAATCAAGATATATCCTTTGGATGTAGAAAAATTTTATGTAATGAGAGAGAACTCGAGTATAATCTCTCAACAATTGACACCTTCGAATCAGCAAAGTTTATTTCCGAAAAAGCTCCTAAGGTTGCAAAAGTAGCTTTAGTATGTAATCCTAAATACCTTCCCGATGCAAAATTTTGGGAAAAGGTCTCTCTTAACAGAGGGTTAACTATTAAAGTTTTCACAAAAATTGAAGAAGCTGAAGATTGGTTGAATTTATGAAGATTAATCCTATCGATAGTAATTCAAAAGAAGATCAGAAAACACTCATAAATATCTTTAAAATAAAAAATGATTGAATTACAAAAATTTACTGAATCTGATTTTGATAAGTTGATCTCCTGGATCAAATCTGAAGAAGATTTAATTCAATTCGCAGGTACTATTTTTACTTATCCATTGAATCGAGAACAACTTCTAAAATATGTCTCTGATAACCGTAGATATACATTTAAAGTGGTTCTTATTGAAAGTAACGAATCAATAGGTCATTGTGAAATTTTTCTTGAAAGTGATTCTTCAGCTCGTTTCTGTCGAATTCTAATTGGTGAAGAAAAATATCGCGGAAGAGGATTGGGAAAACTGATTGTAAAAAAAATGATTGAATTTTCTCAAGAGCAACTACATATTAAATCCATAAATCTGAATGTGTTCGAATGGAATATTTCAGCAATTAAATGTTATGAAAAGATGGGTTTTGTCAAAAGTCATATAAATGAAAATGCAGTATCAATTAATGGTAAAAATTGGATTTCGATTAATATGAAACTTCTAAATTGATTCAGAAAAATTTTAATTTTTTGCCTCCACTTTGAACTCAACCTTAAGTTTTTCCCAAGCCAATGAAATAAAAGCAGAATATTCATCAGCTTTAGTAATTTCATAAGTTAACCATTCGTGAAAGTGATTCGATTTTTTCGGCTTGACTTTTATTCTTAAAGCATCCTCAGCTTCGTTGTACTGAAATGCTCCCCACTGCTCTGCAACTTTATTAAAAATAATCGTCCATTCTGATTTTGTCGGAATAACAAAAAAACTATATGAGCCAGCTTTAATTAGTTTTCCTTCAATAATTACATCTGATGAAAAAGTGAATTTAGTAGCTTCGTTAGCTCCTGCTCGCCAGACAACGTTGTAAGGAACTAACTTTCCCCAAATTTCTCTTCCTTTAACTGCAGGTCTTGAATAATTTATTCTTACTTCTGTGAATCCAATCACCTGCATCACTTCGGCTTTTGGACTTAATCTAACTTTGTTCTCTTTGTTTTGTGAGAAATTTAATACACTAAAAAATATTAAAGCAATAAAAAGATAAATTGGCTTCATACTTAATTCCTTTTTAATCTTTGGTGGATTGTGGACCAATCATATTTTCAGGAGCAAGAAGATTATCCAACTGCTCTTTAGATAATAGATTTTTTTCAAGAACAAGTTCATATACTCCTCGATTTGTCTCTAATGCTTCTTTGGCTAATTGAGTAGAAACCTCATAACCAAGAACAGGATTCAGAGCTGTGATAATTCCAATACTATTTTTAACTAAGTCAACGCATCTCTGTTCGTTTGCAGTAATTCCGTCAATGCATTTGTATTTGAGCGTGTTCATTCCGTTTTTCAACATCTCTATTGATTCAAAAATACTTTGAACAATTATCGGTTCAAAAACATTGAGTTCAAGCTGACCTGCTTCTGCTGCAAGAGTTACAGTCAAATCGTTTCCGATAACTTTGAATGCAATCTGATTTACAACTTCTGGTATAACGGGATTTACTTTTCCCGGCATAATTGATGAACCCGGTTGCATTGGTGGAAGATTGATCTCACCTATTCCTGTTCGAGGACCCGAAGAAAGTAATCTCAAATCATTACAAATTTTCGAAAGCTTAACTGCAAGTCTTTTCACTGCTGATGAATAAATTACAAACGCTCCTGTGTCTTGAGTTGCTTCAACAAGATTTTTAGCAAGAACAATATTAAGTCCCGTAATTTCTGCAAGATGTTGAACACACTTTTCACTATATCCGACAGGAGCATTTATTCCTGTTCCGATTGCAGTTGCACCCATATTCACTTCAAGAAAGAGATTAGAATTTTCCTCAAGTCGTTTTATCTCTTCTTCAAGTGTAACTGCATAAGCTTCAAATTCCTGTCCTAAAGTCATTGGTACTGCATCCTGAAGTTGCGTTCTTCCCATTTTGATAATGTGAGAAAATTCTTTTGCTTTTTTATGAAATGATTCTATCAAACTTTTTAAAACTTCAATGAGTTTCTTATTGCTATTAATCAGAGCAATTTTTATTGCAGTTGGATAAACATCGTTAGTTGATTGGGATAAATTAACGTGATTATTTGGATGACAGTATTTGTATTCACCTTTTTCGTAACCAAGAATTTCAAGAGCACGATTTGCAATAACTTCATTAGCATTCATATTCGTTGATGTGCCTGCTCCACCTTGAATCATATCAATCACAAAGTGACCGTGAAACTTGCCGCTTATAATTTCGTGACAAGCTTGAACAATCGCTGAATGAATGGG
>CAKZLD010000133.1 GCA_937125135.1 uncultured Ignavibacterium sp. | reverse complement strand
GGCACAAAAGATTTTATTAAAGAAGCATACAGAATCAGAAAATCCTGGGGCGGTGGAATGAGACAAGCTGGTATTCTCGCTGCTGCTGGATTGTATGCCTTGCAAAATAATATTGAAAGATTGAAAGAAGATCACATTAAAGCTAAATATCTTGCTGAAAGAATTTCTGAAAATCCAAATCTTGAAATAGACTTGACGGCAGTTCAAACAAATATCATTCTTTTCAAACCACTAAAAATGACCGTTGAAGAAGGAATAAAGAAATGTAAAGAGCACGGACTGCTTTTATCAGTTGGCAAAGTTGATTTAATTAGAGCAGTAACTCATTTAGATGTTTCAGAAAAAGATATTAAAACCGCAGCAGAAATTATAAATTCAGTTTTCAATTGAAGGGTTAGAATGAATACTAAAGATTTCAATCATAAAATAACAGTTACAGTTCGTTTTCACGAAGTTGATATGCTCGGTGTATGTAACAATGCAGTTTATATCAACTACTTCGAACATGCTCGTCTCGAGTATGTTAAAGCAGCAGGATTAATTCCACCCGGCGGAATTTTCTCTGACGGAAAATTATTTTTTATGGTAAGAAATGAAATTAACTATCGTGACCATGCTTTCTATGATGATGAACTTGAAGTTTACTCAAGAATTTCTTACATAAAAAATTCTTCATTTGGTTTTGATCATATCATAGTTAAAAAGAAAAGTGGACAGACAATTGTTGATGGAAAAGGTGTTGTCGTTTATGTTGATCCCAAAACAAGAAAATCTTCTCCATTACCAGATTATTTTATTGAAAAAGTAAAAACGATTGATCCATCTGTTCAAATTTTAAGGGAGTAGATTAGTTTATGAAAAGAATAGTATTTGACATTGAAACGTGTTCATATCCTTTCGAATCTATTTCGCCAAGTCAGCAAGAGTATTTATTAAAGTATGCGGAAAAAGAAACTGACTCATCTAAAAAACAACAAATGACTGAAGAAGCAATCAGATATACTAGTTTATATCCATTCACGGCAAAGTGCATCGTTATTGGAATTTATGATATTGAAAAAGGGAAATCATATGTTTATTATGAATCTGAAAACAAAGAAGAATGGAAATCAGAAGATGCAAAAACTTCATACAAAGGATTGTCTGAAAAAGAAATGTTGGAATCGTTCTGGAGAATAGCTAAAAAGATTGATCAATTTGTAACTTTCAACGGAAGAAATTTTGACGTACCATTTTTAATGCTACGCTCTGCAATGTTGAGAATCAAACCATCAATCAATCTTTTGGGCAGCAGATATAACGACAAACATATTGATTTATTGGAACAACTGACTTTTTACGGAATAACCAGAAAATTTAATCTTGATTTTTATTGTCAGTCATTTGGAATTGAATCACCAAAGTCGAAAGATATTTCTGGTATGGAAGTAAAAACTCTTTATGAAGCAGGACGAATAAAAGACATTGCTATTTACTGTTCGAAAGATATTTATGCTACTTATCAGTTGTTTGATATCTGGGAGAAGTTTCTCAAATTCTAAATCAAATTAAAATTTCATATCAATCTTCTTTCAACAAAACTCGTGTAAGTATTTCCCGCGATGATTAAGTGATCAAAAACAGGAATATCCATCATCTTTCCGGCTTCAACTAATTTCTTCGTGATTGAAATATCTTCATTACTTGGTTCAGGATTTCCACTCGGATGGTTGTGAACAAGGATTATACTTGCAGCATTATTCTCAACTGCTACTTTGAAAATTTCCCTTGGATGAACAACACTTGCATCAAGCGATCCAACAGAGATTACTTCCCTTCTAATAATTTTATTTGATTTGTTTAGACAAATAACAATAAACTGCTCTTTATTTTCATCTCTCAAAATAGGAATTAGTTCTTCAGCTAAATCACACGGAGAAGTGATTTTTTTATCAGAAAAATATTTTTGCTGAGATAAAATTCTTCTTGCTATTTCAAATGCCGCTGATAAAGTTGCAGCTTTATCTTTGCCAATACCATTATTGTTTTTTAGTGCTGCGACTGACTTACTAGCAAGGTTTGCAAGATTTTGTTCTTTCGCCAGTAACTCCTGGGCAATGGTGATAACGGACTTACCTTTCGTTCCTGTCCTTAAAAGAATAGCAATCAATTCTGCATCACTCAGACTTTGAGGACCTCTGAGAATTAGCTTTTCTCTCGGCCTGTCATCTAGCGGTAGTTCTTTAACTTTTAGAGAAATAATTCCTCCTATTCGTTAGCTTTGAATCTTTCAACAAGTGAAAATTTTCCATCAGAATACTTTAAAATATTCAGATATGTGTTTCGTTTTTTGCTGCTGAATGTAATATTGTTCTTAAAGCCTACTGTCTTAAAACCCGAATTGAGTTTCATTCGCACTGCATATCTGCTCTGAACAGAAGTTCGAAGCGCAGTAATTAAATGTTTCGCAGCATCGTATCCATACAAGCTGTATCTGTTCGGTTCTTTATTCAGAATACTTGAGTATGAATTGCTGAATTCGACAAATCTGCTTTCTTGATAATCAATAAAATAATCAGAAGTAATTCTTACAATGTTATTCCATTCTGAAGTTTTTTCTAATCCTTTTGCCTCCATCCAATCCTGTGTTCCGAATATTGGAATTTTCACATTAAGTTTTACCAACTCTGATATCAACAGCTCGGCTTCTTTACTTTGAGATATTGGTAAATAAATTCCATCAATATCTTTCGCAATATTTTTAAGCTTCGATATAACAGAAGAAATTTCCGAAGCAAGTTCTTTAAAGGTTTCTTTAAATATAATCTGACCACCAAGTTTTTTTATCTCTTCAGCAAAAGCATTCGCCATAATTGTTGAGTAACCTTCTATCGAATTTATGATAGCGAATTTCTTTTTTGAATCCACAAAGAATGCAAATTGTGCAAATGCTTTGCCTCTTAAATCAAAAGGTGGATTAGCCTGAAATATCTGTTCATTATTTTCTGTTAAGTCAACATCAGTTGCAGTGGGAGAAATGAAAACTAGATCAGTAAGATTCAGATTCTTTATAACATCATCACATTCACTACTATATATTGGTCCGATTACACATTTGATTCTTTTATCAGAATTAAATTCTTCAATTATTCTTCTGATTTCATCTGAATTGTTTTTTGTATCTTCGATTATCAATCCGATTTTGTCTGTTCTGTCTTTATTGTATTCGTGAAAAGCAAATTTAACTCCATCGAGAATCTGCTCAACTAAAACATTTTTTTCATTCTGACTATTACTCAATGGAAACATTACACCGACAATTACTTCATCTTCTGAACTAGAATAACTAACTGGTTGAAGTTTGAGATTTACTGCCTGTAAATATTCTTCTGAGGTAATATGATTCTTTATAACTTTATTCGCATACTTTTCACCATTTTCTACATCACCAATTTCATAAAAACTTTTTGCGGTTAAGTAGAGAACAAATGGAAGTATATAATTATCGTTTTCTTTTTCAGAATATTGCTGAAGATAAGAGGGACTTATATTTTCAGATATTGCAAGTTCGATAAAAGATTTTAACTCAATTTTTTTTGAAATTGAAGTAGATTTTTTTAGTAATTCAATCGCAACATTAAAACTTTCCTCATACTTCTTTTGTTCGAATAAAGATTTCATTAAAAACATTTGAACTTCTTGTGAATATTTACTTTGAGGATAAACAGCAAGATATTCATTTGAAAGTTCTTCTACATTTCCGTGGCGGTGTAGTTCGTAAGAACTTTTGATAATTAAAAAATCGATCAGAGATTGTCTTTCAGGATATTTATCTTTTATTAACTGAAGCTGTGCCAAAGCGGATGAGTATTCTTTGGAGTCAATCAGTTCGATTGCTTCATTAATTTCTAAAGGAAGATTTTTCTGTTGTGAATATGTTTGGATAGATATCAGAGAAAAACAAATTGCTATTAGAAAAAATCTCATAATTACTCCCACTCAATTGTAGAAGGTGGTTTTGAACTTATATCATAAACAACCCGATTAACACCAGCTACTTTGTTAATAATAAGATTTGAAACCTTTGCCAAAAATTTTCCTTCAAAATTATACCAATCTGCTGTCATTCCATCAACTGAAGTAACTGCTCGAAGAGCAAGAACGTTTTCGTAAGTACGTGCATCACCCATCACACCAACGCTTTGAACAGGCAGAAGCACTGCAAATGCCTGCCAGATTTTATTGTAAAGATTTTCTTTTTTTAATTCAGAGATAAAAATATCATCTGCTTCCTGTAGAATTTTTACTCGCTCTTCAGTAACAGGTCCTAAAATTCTAACTGCTAAGCCAGGTCCCGGAAATGGATGACGCATAATAAATTCTTCCGGAATACCCAATTCTCGTCCAACATTTCTTACTTCATCTTTAAACAATTCTCTAAAAGGTTCAATCAACTTCAGATTCATCTTTTCAGGAAGCCCACCAACATTATGATGTGTTTTTATTGTTGCTGATTTTCCTTTAACAGATACAGATTCAATTACATCAGGATAAAGCGTACCTTGAACAAGATATTCTACTCCTTCAATTTTTCTTGCTTCCGTTTCGAAAATTTCAATGAAAGTATTTCCAATTATTTTTCTTTTTTGTTCCGGGTCTGAAATGTCTTTAAGTCGCTCTAAAAAAGTATTGGAAGCATTAACATATTTAACATTCAAATCGAGTTGTGAATTAAACAAATTTTCTATTTGTTGACTTTCATTTTTTCTCATTAGTCCTGTATCAATGTGAATGCAATGCAGATTATCTCCAATGGCTCTTTTCACAAGAACTGCTGCAACAGTTGAATCAACTCCACCACTTAAAGCACAGATGACTTTGGAATTGCCAACTTGATTTTTTATTTCTTCAACAGAACTATTTATAAAATGTTTAGAAGTCCAATCGCCTTCGCAACCACAAATATCATAAAGAAAATTTTTAATTATTTGCTCACCTTTTTCTGTATGATAAACTTCGGGATGAAATTGAAGACCGTAAATTTTCTTTTCTGTGTTTTCAATTGCACAAACAGGAGAATGATCTGAAATACCGATTATATTAAAACCAACCGGTGCCTCTTTTACTATATCGCCGTGACTCATCCATACAATTGACTGATGTGGTAAGTTTTTAGTAAGTACTGATTCTTTTTCTATTTTGAAGATGCTTCTTCCGTATTCTCTTTCGAAAGATTTTTCGACAACTCCACCCATCTCTTTAGAAATGAACTGCAAGCCATAGCAAATTCCAAGTATAGGAACATTAAGACTAAAAATTTCAGATGAGATTGAGGGAGCATCTTCATCATAAACACTCATAGGTCCGCCTGAGAGAATGATTCCTTTGGGATTAAGTTTTTTTATGAAATCAATTGAAATTGTATGAGGGTAGATTTCGGAATAGACTTTTGCTTCTCTAACTCTTCTTGTAATAAGTTGAGTGAACTGAGAACCAAAGTCAATGATTAAGATAATTTCTTTGTGCAGCATAATTAAGCGATTTAGTTTCTTTAAAATAAAAAAACAAAATCCCCTTTGAAAAGGATTTTGTTTTATTAATTACACAAATCTCTTATTCTATTGGCCGATTAGATTTGCGTATTCTTCTGCACTCAACAAATCATTGAGTTCTGATGAATCGGAAATTTCAGCTTTAATCATCCAACCCTGACCATAAGGATCTGAATTCAACAGCTCAGGTGAATCTTTTAAGGCTGCATTAATTTCTACAACTTTACCTGAGAATGGAGCAAACAAATCACTTACTGTTTTTACAGCTTCGATAGTTCCGCAAGATGCACCTTTTTTAATTTCTGCTAAAGATTCATCAATGTCAATGAAAACCACATCACCTAATTCACTTTGAGCATAATCTGTAATTCCAAATATTCCGATATTTCCTTCTATTAACACCCATTCGTGTTCTTTTGTGTACTTTAAATTTTCAGGAATATTCATATTAAACCTCTGATTTTATTCTTTGGATATAAACTTAAATTTCTCAAGGAAACCTGTATCGAACTTACCACTTACAAACCTTGGATCATCGAGAACCTGAAGATGAAATGGAATTGTTGTTTTAATTCCTTCAATAATAAATTCTTCCAATGCCCGTTTTGCTCTTGCAATTGCTTCATTTCGCGTTTTAGCTTGGATAATAAGTTTTGCAATTAGCGAATCATAATAAGGAGGAACAGTATAATCCTGATAAATATGAGAATCTATTCTGACACCCAAACCACCCGGAAAATGAAGAGAAGTTATTTTACCCGGATTTGGTCTGAAATCTTTTGCAGGATCTTCAGCATTAATTCTGAACTCAATTGCATGTCCGTGTGTAACATCAGACGGAACAGATGCTTTCTCCCCTGCAGCAACAAGTATTTGTTCTTTTATCAGATCAACATCGTGAACTAATTCTGTAACCGGATGCTCAACCTGAATTCTTGTATTCATTTCCATAAAATAGAAGTTATGATATTTATCGAGAAGGAACTCGATAGTTCCCGCACCAAGATAGTTTACAGATTTTGCTCCTTGAACGGCAGCTTCACCCATTTTCTGACGAAGATTTTCATCCAATACTGGAGAAGGAGCTTCTTCAATTAGTTTCTGATGACGACGTTGAACTGAACAGTCTCTTTCACCGTAGTGATAAACATTTCCATATTTATCACCGACTACTTGTATTTCAATATGTCGAGGATTTTCCAAATATTTTTCAATATAAACTGCGGGATTACCAAAAGCGGATTCAGCTTCTGTTTGAGCAGTAACAAAAGCCTTTTCGAAATCTTTTTCTTCCAGAACTATTCTCATTCCTTTTCCGCCACCTCCAGCAGAAGCTTTGATGATGACTGGAAAACCAATTTCATGAGAAATTTTTACTGCTTCTTTCAAATCCGTTACTACTCCGTCACTGCCTGGAATAACAGGAACACCATTTTTCTTCATAGTGTCTTTAGCGTAGGATTTATCTCCCATCGCAGTGATCATATCTGCAGTTGGTCCGATAAAAATCAAATCACTTTCCGTACAGATTTCTGAAAAATTAGCATTTTCTGCTAAAAAGCCGTAACCAGGATGAATAGCATCTGCACCAGTAATCTGAGCAGCTGAAATAATATTGGGAATTCGCAAGTAACTATCTTTGCTGTAAACCGAGCCGATACAAACTGCTTCATCCGCAAATGTAACGTGCAGTGAGTCTCTATCAGCTTCGGAATAAACAGCAACTGTTTTAATTCCCAGTTCTTTACAAGCTCTAATTATTCTTAATGCGATTTCGCCTCTGTTAGCGATTAATATTTTATTAAACACAGCGATTTTTATTAAAGTGGCTGAATTAAAAACAAGGGTTGATTATATTCAACCGGTTTACCATTTTCTACAAGAATTTTTACAACTTTACCACTAATGTCAGATTCAATTTCATTCATAAGTTTCATCGCTTCTACAATACACAATACTGTCCCTGTTGAAACAGTATCACCAACCTGAACGTATGGATCAGCTTCGGGAGAAGGAGCTCTATAGAATGTTCCAACTATCGGAGATTTAATTGCGTGAAGTTTTGATTCATCTTCAGTTGCAACGACTTGCTTTTTGTCTTCAACTTTAGTTTGTTCGGGTTGACTTTGAACCGGAGCCTGAACATAGGATACTAAATTCTGAGGAGCGTGAGTTACTTGAATATTCTTTGCAATTTTTATTCTTGTCCCACCCTCTTCAATTTCCAAATCGGTTAATTGACTGTTTTCGAGAATCTTAATAAGTTTTTTAACTAAGTTCAAATCCATAGTAACTCCTTTTATTTAGATTTAACTCTTTCTACGTATTCCCCGGTTCTTGTATCAACTTTCAGGAAATCACCAATGTCAATAAAAAGCGGAACGTTAACAACTGCACCCGTTTCAAGTGTTGCTGGTTTTAGCGCACCAGTAGCGGTATTACCCTTAAAACCAGGTTCTGTGTGGGTTACTTCTAATGTTACAAAAATGGGAGGTTCAATTGTAATAATTTGTTCTCCGTCAAAGAGAATATCAAGTTCAGTTCCTTCTTTTAAGTAAGTTACTGAATCGCCAAGTAATTCATAAGGAACACTAATTTGTTCATAAGTTTCATTATCCATTACAACCAGAAAATCACCATCACGATATAAATACTGATATTTTCTTCTTTCAACTCTTATTATTTCAATTGATTCACCGGCTCTGAAAGTATTGTCTAAAACTCTTCCGGTTTTTAGATTTTTTAGAGTTGAACGTACAAAAGCACCACCTTTCCCGGGTTTAACGTGAAGGAACTCAACAATTTGATAAGGTTCGTTTTTAAATTTAATTATTAATCCATTTCTGAAATCAGATGTATCTGCCATAGTCTCACTTTAATTTAATTCAAGGAAATATCTATCAACCTGAGCGTGTGCGTTTGATGCCTTATAATCATCTTTTATAATCTGAAATAAATTTTTTGCTTCATCATTATTTTTTACTTTCATAAAATTTATACCAGCCTGAAGCAAATAATCCGGTCTGTTAGGGTTAATTTCACTAATGAAAGCTGCCTGTTTATAAAGCTTGGCTGCCTTTGCATAATCTTTTTTTACCGAGTAATATGAAGCTTGCCCCGCTAAAGCAGTTGCTTTAAAGAAGTCATTACTTCCGCTGTAATCTTCAAAGTACTCAAAAGCTTTATCATATTGACCTAAGAAAGCATAAGCATTCGCAAGATAAATTTTTGCGGTTTCACCATTTTCTGTATTACCAAATTCACTTACGATTTCTTTTAAACCTCTAATTTTAGGTGTTCCTTGTTTTCCTTCAATTGCTTCAAGGTAAGAACCCGCATCATATAATTCCATTACCTTTGAAAGTAAAGAGCCAGCTTCTTCATTCTGAGAGCTTCTGTAATTTGAATAGAAAAAAACTAAAACGATAACTGCAACAAAAGCACCTACATAAGTGAGGACCTTTTTCTGATTTTTCTGAATGAAATCCTGTGCTTTATAATAAAATTCAACTAATTTATCCTGTTTTATTTCTTTTCTGGTTAATTTTTTCTTTTGCCCGAGCATTACAAACCTTGATTTAATTCTAAAAATTTGTCGGCAAATTTAATACTATAATCCGAATGTTCAAAAGAAAATAATATTTCGGTTTTTGCCAAAACTGAGCGGATTTTTACAAGATTTTAGTCGTTTTATTAAAGAAATCTTGATTTTTCAGCAACTAAAATCATTAACTTTTGTAACTTTGTATAATTCAGGAAATTTAATCACAAGAGGGTTGCTTGAAATTATTAAGAAAACTTTATGACTGGGTTCTTCACTGGGCTGAAACTCCGTACGGACCCATTGCTCTTTTTCTTTTAGCGTTTGCTGAATCTTTTGTTTTTCCCATCCCACCTGATGCACTATTAATAGCATTGGTTTTAGGTGCTTCTGCAAAAGCTTTTAAGTTTGCTCTAAACTGCACAGTTGCATCTGTTTTGGGGGCTTTGCTTGGATATGCAATCGGATATTTCCTTTGGTGGAATTCTCCAAATGAATTTAGTTCAGTTGCACATTTTTTCTTTAGTAATGTACCGGGATTTTCGGAGAAAGCATTCTTTGATGTAAAATCTTTATATGATGAATATAATTTCTGGATAGTTTTTACTGCTGGATTTACGCCTATTCCTTATAAAGTCATCACAATTTCATCTGGTGCATTTGATATAAATCTTTTTGTATTCGTGATTGCATCTTTTATTTCACGAGGTGCAAGATTTTTCCTTGTCGCTTTTCTGATCTGGAAATTCGGACCTACGATCAAATCTTTTATTGACAAATATTTCAACTGGTTGGCAATTGCATTTACGGTATTACTTATCGGTGGATTTGTGTTAATTAAGTATTTGGTTTAATAATGTACAATGAATAATTAAAAATGAACAATTAAGAATTTTAAGTAAGATATTCGCAGTAAGAGAATGTCTCAAAAGTTTTTTTTGTCACCCCGAATTTATTTCAGGGTCTATTTTGGGGAAAAAACAATCATCAGCTTTAGCCAAATTGAATTAATGATTTATGAAATGCAAAGTTTTATTAAATAACCCTATTTAAAACAACCAATGACAAATGACCAATGACCAACACCATTCCCCTATCCCAAAATATTCAATCCTTTTTTGCAGTGAAATAATTATAAACAAACATCGCTACTGCAGCAAATATTCCAACCATTCCAATTGTAAGAAATACTAATTCGGGCTTTTTTGATTCTGTGGAAAACATATTGTATAACCATCCGCCAAAAGTGCCGCCAACAAACCAGGCAATTGCAATTGGTAAGAATGCGAATCCCTGAAACAAAGCTGCCTGACCTTTTGGTGCTAAGTCCGCAAGGTATTCGTAAAATCTCGGAGCTTGTGTCTGCTCTCCAACAGAGAAAAGAAATATCGTTGCACCAATTAAGAAGAGACTAACAGTAAAACCTAAAACTGAAGCAAAATACAATAAGAACCAACTTAATGCAGCAAAAATAAATCCTATAAAAATTGCAGTTGGAGTCGGAATATCTTTAGTTAATCTGTTAATTGGAATTTGAAATACAATTATCGTCCACGCACCGATGGATAAAATTAATTCAATCGGAGCATCGGGAGAGATATAATCGGAGATATAAAATGGAATAACTATAAAGAAATTCCAAAAGATTATCCAATAAAGAGCGAAGATGAGTAAGAAAATCATCAACTTGAAGTTGGAAATTACCGTAATAAGATTTTTTATCACTTGTCCGAAACTTGTTTTTTCTTCCTGCAATTTTGCAGCAGGCTCTTTGAACCATATCAATGTTGTTACAAACATCAAAGCACAGCTTATTGCTGAAACAAGATAGACAAATTCAATTCCGTAACTGTCTCTTACCAAATAAGCAATGAAAGGACCGATTGCTGCACCCATATTTACAAGCCAATAATAAATTGCATAACCGAGAGATTTCGTCTCCGCAGTAGTTGTTAGCGCAACAGTACCCAACACACTTGGTTTAATGAATGAGCCGCCAACCGCAGTGAATATCAAGATAATTGAAAGAAGGAGAAAAGAACTTTCCTTTGGATAAAATGAAGAAAAAATTTCCATTCCGGTTGAACCGACCAAAAAGTATCCGATTGCAAGCACGAAAAAAGCAAATGAGAAAGCTTTCTTAAATCCAAACTTATCAGCCAAAGCTCCGGCAAAAATTGGAAGGAAATAAATCAATCCGCCGAAAATTGATGATAACTGACCTGCTTCGACTTCATTAAATTTCAAATGGTCTCTGAGAAAAACGCTGAGTATTGTTGCCTGACCATAGTAAGCAAGTCGTTCAAATAATTCCATTCCATTTGCAACCCAGAATGAAGGTTGAAAGCCTGTTTTCAGTTTATCAATGCTATTTGAAAGAGCCATATTTACCTCAGAAATATTAAATTAAATTCAATTTGATTTTATCTTACTTTTATGTGCAATTCTCTCAATTGCATTTCATCAACAATGGATGGCGAGTCATCCATCAAAGACATCGCACTTGCAGTTTTCGGAAATGCAATCACATCTCTGATTGAATGTTCTCCCGCAAAAATCATAGCCATTCTGTCAAAACCGAAAGCAATTCCACCGTGAGGAGGGGCACCATATTTAAAAGCATTCATCAAAAATCCGAATTTTAATTTTGCTTCTTCTTCGGAAATTCCCAAGACCTGAAACATTTTCGCTTGCAAATCCGAATTGTGTATTCTTATACTACCACCGGCGATTTCATTTCCATTCAAAACAAGATCATAAGCTCGCGCTTTAACTTTAGATGGATCTGTTGTCATCAAAGGAATATCTTCAATTCTCGGTGAAGTGAATGGATGGTGCATAGCATAGTAACGCTTTGTTTCGCTATCCCATTCGAACAATGGAAAATCAGTAACCCAAAGCAACTTCGGTTCAGAATCTTCTTTTATCAGATTTAATCTCTTCGCCATTTCAAGTCTGAGATGTCCCATAATATTCAGAGTTTTTAATTTTTCACCTGAAAGGATGAATAATAAATCACCAGCTTTTGCCTGAAGAATTTCAATAAGTTTTTGTTTTTCAGAATCGGATAAAAATTTAACTGTTGGTGATTCAAGCTCTGCACCGTTTTCACCTTCTTTAACTCTTATCCATATTAATCCTTTCGAGCCGAATCCCTTTACAAAATCTGTAAGTACATCCAATTGATTCCTTGTATATTCGCCACAACCTGGAGCTAACAAACCCGTTACAATTCCACCATTATCAACTGCTTCTCTGAAAACTCTGAAATCTGAATTTGCGAAAACTGAATTCAATGTTTTCATTTCAAGATCAAATCTCAAATCTGGTTTATCGCTTCCGTATTTTTCCATTGCATCATCGAAGGACAATCGTTGAATCGGAAGAGTTAAATCTTTATTCCAGATTTCATTAAAGAAAATTTTCATCAGACCTTCAACCATTTCGAAAATATCTTCCTGATCTACGAAAGACATTTCAACATCAATCTGTGTAAATTCAGGTTGCCTGTCTGCCCGCAGATCTTCATCTCTGAAACATTTAACAATTTGAAAATATCTGTCAAAACCTGCAACCATCAAAATCTGTTTATAAGTCTGAGGTGATTGCGGCAGTGCATAAAACTTTCCTTTATGCAAGCGACTTGGCACAAGAAAATCTCTTGCTCCCTCAGGAGTTGATTTCATCAAAACAGGAGTTTCAACTTCAACGAAATTATTTTGGTCAAAATACTTTCTTGTCAACTGATACATTTTATGCCTGAGCAAAATATTTTTCTGCAGCTTCGGTCTTCTCAAATCAAGATAGCGATATTTCAATCTCAAATCTTCGTGAGTATCAATTTCATCTCTCAGTGGAAATGGTGGAGTTATCGCTTCATTAAGGATAATAAGTTTTTCAACCATTACATCAATATTTCCGGTTTGTAATGCTGGATTTTCAGTTCCTTCAGGTCGTTTACGAACAATTCCTTCAACAGAAATTACGAATTCACTTCTTAGATGTTTTGCTGATTCGTGTGCCTGTGAATTGAAAGATGGCTCAAACACAATTTGAGTAATACCATATCTGTCTCGAAGCTCAATAAAAATTACTCCGCCTAAATCTCTTCTTGTATCAACCCAACCATTAAGTACAACTTTTTGACCGATATTTATTTCTCTTAATTCGCCGCAATTATGAGTTCTTCTTTGAAACTTCATTTTAGAAAAAATCTCCTTGAATCTGTTTTTGAGTGGCAAAGATAAGAATTTAGATAGGGCTATACAAAAATGCCCCGGTTAATAAGCCGAGGCTGAAATAAATATATCAAAGTATAACTACTATAAATAAAAACAACAAGCTTAAAAATTCACAGTTTGAACCATTCCGGTTAATGTAAATGTCGTTCTCAATGTTCCACCCGAATAAGTGCCTCCTGTGTATAAACCATTCTTCAAAGTTCCTGTAGAGGTTCCTCCAGTATAAACTCTGTAAGAAGTTCCTTGAGTCAACTGAGATGAAGAAAAAATAATTGAATAATACCGTCTGATTGGAGCAAATGTTAATAGACTATTCCCATTCGTATCCTGTAAATTGAAAATTGTTCCCGGATTTATCTGAGTTGTCGTCCTTAATAAAACAGCTCTTTGTGTAGAAGTTGTATTTGGCGCTTTAGTCATACTAGAGTTAGTACCTGAAACAACCATAAAACCACCGTTAACTCTAAACTGACCATTTACATCCACACCAACTTCCGGCGATGATTGAGGTCCGTGAGCTACTATGGTTCCGCCGTTTACATAGAGGTCTCCATTGCTATCCATTGCATCACCAGTTGAAGCACTTACCATAACATAACCGCCATTGATGATAAGTTTGCTTCCGTCATTGTACATCACATCATCACCCATCGTTGCATTCAAACAATCATCTGTTGAGTATGCAGTAATATCTCCATTGTTAATTATTATAAACGGAGCTTCAATTGCTTCGTATGATTGATTTATTCTGATTATTCCATTATGAATTATTATTGAGTCTTTCGATTTAATTCCATCATCAGCAGAGGAGATTAAAATATTGCAATTATAGATATTGATTGAACTGTCAACTGAAATTGCTTTTGCTTCAGCATAATTATTAGTTGAAATCAGAATTGATTGACCTGTGGTTGTAATATTTATATTGGGAATTAAAGATTCTGTTCCAATAGAAACTTTTCCATCAACACTAATTCCTTTCCCTCCTTTTCCTGAATGGTTCAAATTTATTACCCCTCCGTTAATAAACATCCTGCCATTTGCATTGATACAAGGTCCTGTGTAGGCATCAGCCTGTCCTGAGGAATTTGTATAAGTGTTACCGTGACCTGAAGATGTTACAGAGATTGAACCAGAATTTATAGTAATGTTTTTATCAGCAGATAATCCCCTTGATCCTTGTCCAGTTGTATTTATCGTAATATTACAACTATCAATAGTGATATTAAAATTTGCTTTTATCGCTGTGCAATATGATGGATTATAGCCTGAACCAGATGCCTGAAGTACAACATTTCCGGAAGTGTTAATTGTAAAAGTACCTCCGGTAATAAAAACGGATTGATTTGAATTGATTGCTTTTGACTGATTTCCCTGAACCGTTAAATTAAATTCTCCGCCTGAGATATTGATATTATTGTTTGATTTAATAGCATCTCTACCTGCTACAGTGCTGAGTATAGTTATATTCCCACCTTGAATTTCAATTATACCATTTCCACCATCAATTCCATCGCCGAGAGAAGTAATATTTAATGAGCCGTTACGCATAAGAAAGCTATCATTTACATTAATACCATCTTTTTTTGCTGAATTGATTATGATATTTCCACCATTTATTTCAATGAAGTCATCGCTGCACAAAGCGTGCTTATCATTACCAATTGCATTTATGGTTAATTGACCACTGCCTTGAAAAATTAACTGTCCTTCGCTATAAAAAGCGGCGTCCTGCTCTTCATTATTTGGCGGAGTGGCATAGTTCAAACCATCTGATAAAATGTTTGTTGTTCCATCAACAAGATTAACTTTAATCTCTTTTGTTGATTGAATATTTATTGCGGGTCCATCATTATTCTTTATTCTAAGATCACTCAAAGAAATTTTGAATTTTTTATCTGAATAAACTTTAAACATTCCATTTGTTGTGTTCCCTGATAAAACATAGTGAATATCACTAATTCCACCGGCTGAATTTACAATGACATCCGCTCCCTGAACTGAAATATTTACTCCTCTATCAGCATAAGGATTTACGACCAATGCAGTTGTATCAAGAAATGAGATATAAACAGTTGAATCGAGAATATTGGAAAATTTAATACTATCTATTGAATTGATTTCAAATTGTTTCAATCCTTGTTTTGTATGGAAATAAGCAATAGAGCCTTGAGTGTTAAAAGCTATGCTATCAATATGCCAGATAAAAATTTCAGTTAAAATATTATTTGAAAAAATATGAAGAGCATTCGTAGTCAATATCTCTGGCTGTAAACCAATTAACTCAAAAGTGTTTTTTGAGAAAGTAATACTGTCAATATCTAAAAGATTAAACTGTTGGGATTGTCCATTCTTTTGAAGAACGTTTAATACCTTTGACTGTTGCGGAAAAACGCTGAAAGAAAAAAGTAAAGCGAAAATTAAAATCTTATGCCTCATCTACGCCTCCTCACTTCAGCAGAATCATTTGTTTAGAGATAGTTTTATTTTCTGCCATAACTGTGTAGATGTATATTCCGCTTGATAATTTTTGGTTATGCTGATTTGTTCCATCCCACTGAATTTTGTACTCTCCTTTGTCCTGAAAGTTATCATACAACTCTTTGACAAGCGAGCCCTGTATATCATAAATCAGAATTTTTACTTGTGTAGGTTTTGATATTTGATATGAAATCGTTGTATTGGAATTATCCGAATGAGTTGTTTTACCAAATGGATTGGGATAATTTTGAGAAACCCTGAACGTTTCTATAATGGTTTGAAGGTTTTGCAAGTCTTTTATACCAATTGGAGTTTCAAAAGTTAATTTTTGAATTTCTTCAATCGGAATTGAAACCTTACTACCACTTTTAAGATTTATGTTCATCTGATAAGTTTGCCCATATTGAACAAAGTTGAAAACGAGCAGTAAAACGATTGAATATTTCATATTTAAAAGAACTTTCATTTTGTTGAAATTAACTTAACAAAGATTTGACAAATTATAATATATGATAGTTTAATTGACTTCAGAGAAATTTTTATTATAGATTTTTGTGTCAAATACTTTTGATTTCAATCTTCTGCATTCTGATTAGGAACTATGTTATTTTTGAAATACAACAAATAAAGAATTACTTTAATGAACAACTCGAATTTCTGGCTCACACATTTTGAAAAATCCGGGATGACAGAATCTCCCAATTACGAAAACACAATTAGATATTTTGAGAAATTTCAGAGTAAAACTCCTTTTGTAAAAATCAGAACAATTGGATATTCTCATCAGCGAAGAGAAATTAAAGTTGTTATTGTTTCAAAGGATAAAATTTTCAATCCGATCGAAGCAAGAAGAAAAAACAAACTTGTTGTTTTGATTCAGAATGGAATTCATCCCGGAGAAGTTGAAGGTAAGGATGCTTGTATGCTTATGCTTCGGGAAATTTTGATAACAAAAGAGAAAGAAGACTTACTTAAAAATGTAGTTCTTCTGATTATTCCTGTTTTGAATGTTGATGGCCACGAAAGAAGAAGTCCATTCAACAGACCAAATCAAAACGGACCTAAGCAGATGGGCTGGCGAACAAACGCTTTGAATCTCAATCTTAATAGAGATTATCTCAAAGCCGAGTCGAATGAAATAAAAGCTTTCCTTTCACTTTTTAATCAATGGCTTCCAGATTTTTTCATTGACAATCACACTACGAACGGAGCTGATTATCAATATCATATAACATACGCAATTCCCACTCACCAAAATCTTGATAAAAATCTTGTTGACTTTGTAAAAGCAAAGTTTCTTCCTGAAATGATTTCAAGAGTTGAAAACGATGGTTTCATTGTCGGTCCTTATATGGATTTCAAACACGGGACAATTGAAAGCGGAATATTGGATTTGGCTGCTCCGCCAAGACTTTCACATGGATATCTGGCTGCTCAGAACAGAATTGGTTTGCTTGTTGAAACTCACAGTCTCAAACCTTTTGATAACAGAGTCTTTTCAACAAAGTCAATGATGGAACATACAATTAAAATTCTGAACGAGAACTACAAAGAAGTTTTATCACTAAACAAACAGGCAGATTACAATCCCACAGAAACATATCTTCTTCAAAAGAAGAAGTTTCCGCTTGTACTGACAGAAAGTGGTAATTTTGAATTATACAAATTCAAAGGATTTGAATGGTATGAAGAATATAGTTCGGTTATTGGTGGAACAGTTCGCAAGTACACCAATAAACCTATTGAGATTGAAATTCCATTATTCAATCAATGTAAATCTAAAGTAAAAATTTCCCTGCCTGATGCTTATCTGATACCAAATGAATTCAAGTTTGTGATTGACAAACTTCTTTTACACGATGTGAAAGTCTTCACGGTTTTAACTTCCACTTTATTTGATGTAGAAAAATACAAATTCACAAATGTTACTTTTTCAAAGCGACCTTATGAAGGAAGATTTCAACCAAGCTTCATAAGTCATTTGTACAAAGAAAAAGTTCAAGTTCAAAAAGGATGGTATTTAGTCCCGACTAATCAAAGAACTTTACGGATAATTGTTCAACTACTTGAACCAGACGGAGTTGATTCTCTTTTAAGTTGGGGCTTTTTCAATCAGATTTTTGAAAGGAAAGAATACGCAGAAGTCTATGTTATGGAACCAATCGCTCAACAAATGTTGAAAAACGATCCCGAGCTCAGAAATGAATTCAAAAAGAAATGTGAGGATGAAGCTTTCTGTAAAAATCCTTTTGAAAGATTGGATTTCTTTTATCAGCGTTCCCCTTTCTTTGACAAGAACGAAAATGTTTATCCTATTATGAGAATAAATAACTTCGCTAAAAAGTTAAAATTAGTTCAATTGAAATATGAAAGACACGATGATTAAATCCGGCAGCGGAATTATTATTCTCAATGATAAAGATGAAGTTCTTTTACTTCATCGGGATAATATTCCGAGTATTCCCTATCCTGACTTTTGGGATATTCCCGGCGGACAAATTGAAAAAAATGAAAATCCTGAGCAGACTGTCAGAAGAGAAATGAATGAAGAGCTCGGATTAACTGAACTTGGTGAAATTCATTTTTATAAATCTTATTTTAATGAAGACAATTTTATTGATAATATTTTCTGGACAAGACTCAACATTGATATTTCAAAAATCAAACTAACGGAAGGTCAGGCAATAAAATATTTCTCGATAAACGAAATTAGAAAAATGAAACTTGCTTTCAACTATCATATTTTTTTAAATGAATTTTTCAAAAACGTTTTGAAATATGAGTAACATTCAAAAGTACATAATAGTAATTGGAATTATTATTGTCCTGATTGGAATTTTCTTCCCTTATATTTCAAAGATTCCGCTGTTTCGATTGCCTGGAGATATTGTAATTGAAAAACCAAATTTCAAATTTTATTTCCCGATTGTATCAATGATTTTAATAAGTATTTTTCTGTCGCTTTTATTTTGGTTAATAAGAAAACTTTAGGAGTTGCTTTGAAAATAAAAATATTTGTTTTTGCATTGATCTTATTATCATTTCAAAGTCTAATCTTTGCACAGAAAGATATTTCAGGCAACTGGCTTGGAAAACTAAAACTGCCGGGTGGCGTTGAATTGACAGTAGTTTTCAAAATTTCCGAAACAGAAGGACAAAAATATTCTGCGCTTTTGGATAGCCCGGATCAGGGAGCAAAAGACATTCCCTGTGGTGATGTAAAAATTTTTAATGATTCAATTTTAATTGATGTTCCTGCTGTAACTGGAAGTTTTGAAGGAAAAATAGATTCGAAAAGCAAAACTATTTATGGACTTTGGAAACAAGCGGGAAATGCTTTTCGTCTTGATTTAACTTACGTAGAAAATTATACAGGATTAAACAGACCTCAGGAACCAAAGCCACCTTTCCCTTACAAAACAGAAGAAGTTCTAATTGAAAACGAGAAGGATGAAGTTTATTTATCCGGCACATTAACATTTCCCGAAGAAGGTGAAAATTTTTCAGCAGTGATTTTAATCAGTGGCTCTGGTCCTCAAAATAGAGATGAAGAAATATTCGGGCACAAACCATTTTTAGTAATTGCTGACTTTCTTACACGAAACGGATTTGCAGTTTTGAGATTTGATGACCGCGGAGTTGGTGCTTCAACAGGTGATTTTTCTAAAGCAACTACTTTCGATTTTGCGAATGATGTGCTTGCTGCAGTTAATTTTTTGAAATTGAGAGAAGAAATAGATGAAAATAAAATCGGTTTAATCGGACATAGTGAAGGTGGAATGATTGCTCAAATAGCTGCTGTGACTAATCCTTCCGATATAGCTTTTGTCATAATGCTTGCAGGAGTTGGAATTCCAGGTGATGAATTGATTTTACTTCAAAGCAGAATAATCGCATCGCTTGAAGGCAGACCTGAAGATGAAATCGAAAAAGCAATGATCAATCAGAAGAAACTTGTGGATTTATTAAAATCAAATAAAGCTAATGACGAAATTGAAAATGAAATTCGTCAAATCATCTCTGATTCTTTTTCTAATCTTCCCGACTTTAAAGATGAATCTGCTGAGCGAATAAAACAAATAGTTGATATTCAAATTAAAACAATAATGTCAGATTGGTACAGAACTTTTTTGAGATTTAATCCTGCAGAATATCTGGGAAAAATCACTATGCCAGTTTTAGCTCTGAACGGTGAAAAAGATGCTCAGGTTCCTCCAAAAGAAAATCTTAAAGCAATTGAATCAGCATTGAATAAAGCTGGTAACAAAAACTTCAAGACAATAGAATTAAAAGGATTAAATCACTTATTCCAGAACTGCGAGACAGGAAGCATCTCTGAGTATGGAAAGATAGAAGAAACTGTTTCACCAACTGCACTGAATGAAATTTTAATCTGGTTAAAGGAAGTAACAAAATGAAAAGAATAATTATTGTCGTATTAATGCTGTCTGGATTTACATTTTCTCA
>CAKZLD010000132.1 GCA_937125135.1 uncultured Ignavibacterium sp. | reverse complement strand
GGTAAAATTAAGAGTTTTTAATATCATATCACTCAAAATTTTTAAAAATCAATAATAAATTTTATAGATTATTGCTATGTATCATAGAATATTGTGGGAAGTCGTAGAAGGAAAGCTTATGATATTTGAGCAAATAAAATGAGTTTAATTAAAGAATAATTGTGGCATCAAATTTTTAAGATTAAAATTGAAGAATAAACCGAATAGATATGTAAAAAACTTGATGCCACTGGTCGAAAAAGCACTCAGATTATAACTAATAGCGACAGTGCCGGGGACGTTCATTTTAGCAGCATTTTTAACAGTATTATAAAAAGCTAAAGTAGTGATATAAGCCTCGCTTCCTGCGGTTAAGTAAGTGTCGCTAATTTTCTCACTCAATGAATCAATCAAATGACCAACCACCAACCCCCAAACCCCAACCTCCAATTAAACCACAGATAACACAGATTATCACAAAAGATTCAAATAAACAATTAAGAATTTCCAATCACAAATGACCAATGTCCATTGACCAACCACAAATCACCAGAAATATCGTTGCGGTTTAAATAAATTGAAAATGAATAATTAAAAATTAACTATTAAAAAAAGAAAAAGGATTTTCTTAGGCTGTTAGAAGATAATGGAATAGTTTGGCATTTAATTTTCATTAGTGGCAGAACCCTAATATTAAATTTTCTACATACTATACTTTTAACACGAACAGATATTTTCAAATTAAATTTTAATGAAAATAAAAGCGGGCATAAAGCCCGCTAATTAAACATTTAACATTAAAAATTATTCTTCTGCTTTTCCTCTTAAAGAATCCCAAATCATATAAAGACAAATTCCTGCAAACATTACAATTGCGAGCAATTCCGCAGAATGAGTCTCAGCCCACTCAACATTGAACCAATTAAATCCCATATATCTCAAGAAAGCGCTTATTACTCCCATCAATGCACCGCCGGCAATAAATCCGGATGCAATTAATGTTCCTCTTTCTCTTCGTGCATTATTGATTTTTTCATCTTTACTTCTTGTAGAAACATAATGAGCAATTAAACCTCCAACCAAAAGTGGAGTATTCAATTCAAGTGGAATGTACATCCCGAGTGCGAAAGCAAGTGCCGGAACTTTTATCATTGTCAATGTAGCAGCGAGAATTGCCCCGACGATATAAAGAGTCCATGGTGCCGGTTGTTGATCCATCAAAGGTTGGATTACTGCAGCCATTGCATTTGCCTGAGGAGCGACTAAAGCATTTTCTCCTTTGAAACCATAAGTCTCATTTAATACCATTATTACAAAACCAACTGTAAGTGCTGAAACAAGTACCCCGAGGAATTTCCATTGCTCCTGTTTTCTTGGAGTTGAACCAAGCCAGTAACCAATTTTCAAATCAGTGATAAATCCACCAGCCATTGATAACGCAGTGCAGACAACTCCTCCAATTATCAATGCTGCTATCATTCCTTCCTGACCTTTCAATCCAATTGAAGTTAGTATTATTGATGAGAGAATCAAAGTCATCAAAGTCATTCCGCTTACTGGATTTGTTCCAACTATTGCGATAGCGTTGGCAGCAACAGTTGTAAAAAGAAATGAAATTATCAGAACTATTAACAAAGCAGCAATTGACCAACCAAGATTATTCAAAACTCCGAAATGAAAGAACACAAAAAGAAGAATTGCAGATGCTATCAGACCAATTACAATTGTTTTCATTGACAAATCAAGCTGAGTTCTCAAAGTGCTATTCGAACCATCTTTCTTTTCAAAAATTTCTTTCACTCCAAGCGAAATAGCATCGCGAATAATTTTGGAAGAGCGAATGATTCCAATAATTCCAGCCATTGCAATTCCGCCAATTCCTATATGTCGAACGTACTGCCTGAAAATTTCTTCAGCTGACATTGCAGAAATAAGTTTTGATGCTCCTGTTCCGAATGGCTCTGTCAATCCTGCCCCAATGTATGAAATAACCGGAATAAGTAAATACCAAGAAACGAATGAACCCGCAACGATAATGGCTGCATATTTTAGTCCAACAATGTATCCAAGTCCCATTACTGCAGCACCGACATTTAATCTGAAAACTAATTTGAATTTATCAGCTAATACTTCTCCGAAAGCAAATACTCGAGTAGTAAAAACTTCGCTCCACCAGCCGAATGTAGCGATTATAAAATCATAAATTCCTCCTATTAAACCGCTGAAGACTAAAACCATTGCCTGTTTTCCGCCTTTCTCACCAGCAACGAGAACCTCTGTAGTTGCAGTAGCTTCAGGGAAAGGAAATTTTCCGTGCATCTCTGCTACAAAATATTTTCTGAAAGGAATTAAGAATAAAATTCCGAGTATTCCGCCAAAAGTTGAAGCAAAGAATATCTGATAGAAATGTGCTTCAAGCTCGAGAATGTATAAAGCTGGAATTGTAAAAATTGCCCCCGCTACAATCAAACCTGAGTTCTGACCGATTGATTGGATAATCACATTTTCACCGAGAGCACCTTTTCTTTTTAA
>CAKZLD010000131.1 GCA_937125135.1 uncultured Ignavibacterium sp. | reverse complement strand
CTAGAATAATTGTTTCTGTTTCAAAATCTAAAACTGACGAATTCGAATCAGAATTTAAAACCTCACTCCTTGAACTTAAACCTGAACTTGAACCTGAACTTGAACCTGAACTTGAACTTCCCCTTCTCCCCCTCGGTCTAGTCATCGGTTCATCTTTAAAACTCAAAAACCTTTTTGAAGTTAGTTTAACTGAATTATCAGATATTTATTATAACACTATTCCAAGAATAATGAGCAGTGAAGAATAAGTTATTAAGACATAAAGAAGTCATTGTTAACAAGATTACTGTCTTTCTTCGAAAAGCAAGGTTTGTTCTTCATTTAAAACCTGAATTAAAATCTGTATGGTTATTCATTAAACATTATTTCGGTGGATTGTATGATAGAACAGACAAGCATCATTTATTTCTGCTTTCAGGAGGTTTAGCTTTTTCTCTATTTACCTGTATCATTCCGCTTGTACTAATAATATTCTGGATATTAGGAAATTTTCTCAGCTCTGAGGAAGTTGAGCTTCAAATAATAAATTTAATAAACACTGTAATTCCTTATGATGAATATGCAGAATTTACAAGACAAATTATTTTTAGCAGAGTATATGAGATAGTTGAGTTCAAAAACACAGCAGGTGTAATTGGGTTTGTCGGACTATTTTTTGCAGCAAGCGGATTTTTCAGCAGTATGAGAACTGTTCTGAATAAAATTTTTGGGACTGAGGTTGACGTTAATTTTTTATTAGGTAAGCTGAGAGATTTTCTTTTTATAATGCTTGCAATTCTTCTATTCTTTTTTTCAACTCTGGCAATTCCAATACTCGAAGTATTACGAAAAATTTCTCAATCAACAGAATATCTTCAGATTTTCAATCATCCTTTCTTTCAGCAGATTTACACGATTCTGATTTCTTTTTTGCTCATTATGATTTTAATGTACTTGTTCTACAGAGTAATTCCAACAAAAAAAATAAGAAGAAGGTCAGCTCTCGTTGGAGCTATTTGGGCTTCATTGCTTTGGGTTGCAGCGAAAACATTATTCGGTTATTATATAACACACTTTCAGACCTGGGGCAGAATTTATGGCACATATGCTTTGATAATAGTAATCGCATTTTGGATTTACTACACTGCAGCGGTATTTATAATCGGAGCAGAGATCGGAAAATTATTTGATGAAAGAATAGATGAGAAAAATAAATTACACGTATAAACCTTTCGACAATTATTAGATATTTTTACAAAAAGAAATTTTAAATTCTTTGAGTCTTAATGAAAATATTTAATAAACACTCTGAAACTCTTCCTAATATTCTTTCAATCAATTTAATATTCCATTTTCAAAGAAGGAAAAAACTTAAAAAGAAGTTCGTTTAAAGAAATTCTTGATCAAAGTTTAAATAAAAATTTTCATCAATTAAATCGGAGATAAAATGGCAAAAAGAGTTATTAAAAAAAGTTGGGCTGAACCCTATAAAATCAAGATGGTTGAGCCGATTAAAGTTACTACTCGGGAATACCGCGAGAAATGTGCGAAAGAAGCAGGATATAACACGTTCCTTTTGAGAAGCGAAGATGTTTATATTGATTTACTAACCGACAGCGGAACAAATGCAATGAGTGATTATCAGTGGGCTGGACTTATGTTAGGTGATGAAGCTTATGCCGGAAGTAAAAATTTTTATTACCTGTGGGATAATGTAAAAAAATATTACGGAATGCCTTACTTCGTACCTACTCATCAAGGTAGAGCTGCCGAACATCTGATTTCTAAAATTATGATTAAACCAGGTGACTTTATTCCGGGCAATATGTACTTCACAACAACAAGAGTCCATCAGGAATTAGCGGGCGGGACTTTCGTTGATGTAATTATTGATGAAGCACACGATGCTCAAAATGAACATCCTTTCAAAGGAAATATTGACTTACAAAAACTTGAAGACTTGATTAAGAAAGTCGGACCTAAAAAAATTCCTTATGTTAGTATGGCTGGACCTGTTAATATGGCGGGCGGACAACCTTTCTCAATGGCTAACTTGAAAGAGGTTTTTAATCTGACTAAAAAATATGGTGTAAAACTCTGGTTCGATGCTACACGTGCAACTGAAAATGCTTACTTCATCCAACAGAGAGAAGAAGGATATGCTAAAAAATCAATAGCTCAAATTCTTAAAGAAATGTGTAATTACTTTGACGGCTTGTGGGTCAGTGCTAAAAAAGATTTGATGGTAAATATTGGTGGATTTCTCGCAACCAGAAATAAAAGAGTTTATGAAGAAGCAAGAAATTTGGTTGTAATTTATGAAGGGCTTCATAGTTATGGAGGATTAGCCGGAAGAGACATGGAAGCAATGGCTCGCGGTATTGAAGAAATGGTTAAACAGGAAAATATATCGATGCGTGTAAAACAAGTTGAGTACTGTGGAAAAGAACTTGAGAAATATAAAATCCCATTGGTCAAACCCTTCGGTGGTCACGCAATTTTTCTCGATGCGAAAAAATTCTTACCGCATCTGAAACAGGATTTATTCCCGGCTCAATCATTAGCTGCTGAAATTTATATTGATAGTGGAGTTCGTGGAATGGAAAGAGGTTTGGTTTCATCCGGACGAGATCCGAAAACAGGCGAACACAGATATCCAAAACTTGAGTTGGTAAGATTAACTTTTCCAAGAAGAGTTTACACTCAGTCACACATTGATGTAATGGTTGAATCAATAGCCGATGTTTACGAAAAAAGAAAATCAATAAAAGGATTGAAAATGGTTTACGAACCAAAGTACCTCAGATTTTTCCAGGCAAGATTTGTAAAGATATAAATTTATGATTAAACTGATTTTATAAAGCATTTTTTTTGTTACTGGAGTAAACCTAATAAGGAAATCTTTGTTCTGGTTTACTCCTTTTAGTTTTATAATGTATCCGAAGGATCCTTCGGACAATGTAAAATTGAGACGGTCTGATTAGTTCTATTAAGACAAACTGTACGAATAAGACGGGTCATCTTTTTTAATTGTTAATTTTTAATTGTTCATTGCTTATTTGAATCCTTTGTGATAATCTGTGTTATCTGTGGTTTAATT
>CAKZLD010000130.1 GCA_937125135.1 uncultured Ignavibacterium sp. | reverse complement strand
GGTTACTTGATTTTTGCTTTCACGGATAACTATTTGATGTTGTTAGTTTCAAGAATAATTGCTGGCATAGGTGGAAGCAGTATTTCAGTTGCTCAGGCTTACATTGCAGACATCACTACACCTGAAAATCGTTCAAAAGGAATGGGATTAATTGGAAGTGCATTCGGTTTGGGTTTCGTCTTCGGTCCTCTCTTAGGTGGAATTCTTGCCGAATATGGCTATGAAATTGTTGGTTATGTCTCAGCAGGATTTTCATTTGCAGCATTAGCTCTAACTTCTTTTATGCTTCCTGAATCTTTGAAAATTTCAAATGCAGCTAATAATATCACTTCGGAAAAAAGAAAAATCAGATTGTTAAATATTCAATCATTCAAATATGTTTTTAGCAAACCTGATTTGGGGTTGTTGATTAGTCTGTTTTTTATATTAACTTTTTCATTTGCAAACATTTATGGCACTTTTGCTTTGCTCGGAATACAAGTTTATGGTTTTTCAGACAAGCAAAATGGATATATGTTCGGCATAACCGGAATTGTTTCAGCTTTAGTTCAGGGAGTATTGATTGGAAAAATTTCGAAGTATTTCACCCGAAAAAAAATAATTATTATTGGTTCACTTCTGGTTAGTTTAAATCTCGCATTGATTCCTTATGCAGTAAATTTTTTAGGACTTGCGATTGTTTCTGTTTTCTTATCAATAGGAACAGGAGCTTTACAACCGACAGTTCTTAGTCTAATTTCAGAAGTTACTTCAGAATCAGAACAAGGATTGATTCTTGGGATCAATCAGTCAATGTCTGCTTTTGCAAGAATGCTTGGTCCTCTTTGGGGTGGATTTGCTTTCGAATATTTGGGTTATCCTTTTCCGTTTTTGACAGGTGCATTTTTTACTGCAATTATGTTTTTAATAGCTATTTTTTATTTACCAAAAAAAATTATACTCGATTGACCTGAGAATGTTTAAAGTTGGAAAAATAAATATCGAAAAAGCACTTCTTCTCGCACCAATGGAAGATGTTACTGATTTATCATTTCGTCTCATTTGTAAAGAACTTGGTGCAGATGTGGTTTATACTGAATTTGTTAATTCTGAAGGCTTAATCCGTGGAAGTGAAAAGACTCATAAGAAACTAAAAATATCTGACAATGAAAGACCTGTTGGAATTCAAATTTATGGTGGGGAGTTAAATTCGATGATCGAGGCAGCGAAAATAGCCGAAGCAGAAAATCCTGATATAATTGATATTAACGCTGGCTGTTGGGTTAAGAAAGTCGTTGATTGCGGTGCCGGAAGTGCATTAATTAAAAATCCTCCTTATCTTCAAACTTTAGTAGGTGAGATTGTCAAAACTGTTAAAATTCCGGTTACAGTTAAAACCAGAATTGGTTGGGATGAAAATGATATGAAAATTGTAGAAATAGCTCAGCGTTTGCAGGATGTTGGAATTGCTGCTCTTACTATTCATTGCAGAACAAGAAAAATGGGACATCGTGGCGATCCCGACTGGAGTTGGATAAATAAAGTAAAAGAAAAAGTTTCTATCCCGATTGTCCTTAATGGAGGAGTATTTACTGCTGAGGACGCAAAAAGAGCTTTCGATGAAACCAATGCTGATGCTGTGATGATTGCTAGAGGAGCGATTGGAAATCCATGGATTTTTTTAGAAGCAAAAGAATTATTCTCCACTGGCTCAATAAATACGAAAATTGATGAAGAAAAAAGAATTGAAACTGCTTTGCGTCATCTTCAGATTGCTATTCAGATTAAAGGTGAAAGAAGAGCAGTCATTGAACATAGAAAGTTTTATTCTGGTTACCTAAAGGGACTTCATCATTCATCAAAAATCAGGAATGAACTGATGAACTACACAGATTATAATTCAGTAGAAAATTGTCTCAATAAATATCTTGAAGAATTAAAATTTCACAGTTACTTGAAAAGTTTGATTTAAGTTATTTGCAGAAAACCAAAACTATGAATTCAAAAAAAATAGCCAGAATAATTTCCACCTTATTTGTTCCGCCGAGTTTTTCTCTGATTGTATATGTATTGTTTGCTTTCTATGTTGAAGGAAATTCAACAAGCTCTATCAGTGTTATTGTAATAACTACTTTGTTTGGTTTTGTTCTTCCTATTTTGATGTTTTTAATTATGAGAAGGAAAAATCTGGTTTCTGATCAGGACGCTTTGATTAAAGAACAAAGAACCGTTCCATTTATTATTGCTGTTTTAATTTATCTGATAGGTTTAATTTTTCTTATTTACTCAGATGTAAGTTTGATTTCGATCGCTTTCTGGTTTTGCTTTATCTCGAATACTATTTTGACAATTTTAATCAATAAATTCTGGAAAATTAGTATTCACTCAATGGGTGCCAGTGGTGCTTTTGCATCTCTTATTTTTGGTTTTGGAATATCTGCTCTTCCATTTATTATAATTGTTTTACTTGTTGGTTGGTCAAGAATAGAATTAAAATGTCATACTTTATCACAAGTAATTGCAGGAATTTTGTTAGCATTCTTCTCAGTTTATTTTCAAATGTATTTAATAACAAATTATTTTAATTAAAATGCTCAAATACGAAGTAAATAACGAAGTAGCAATAATAACTCTTAACAGACCTGAAAAAAGAAATGCGCTTAATCCAGAACTTGTTAATCTTTTAAAGGATGTTTTAGCAAAAGCAGAATCAGATAAACAAGTAAAATCAATCATTATTACAGGAGAGGGAAGTTCATTCTGTGCAGGTGCTGATTTGGAATATCTGAATAAGATTAAAGATTTTTCTCCATTGGAAAATGAAAAAGATTCTAAAAATTTAGCTGAATTGTTTAAGTTAATTTATTTCTGTTCAAAGCCAACTTTAGCTGCTGTGAATGGACCTGCGATTGCGGGAGGTTGTGGTTTAGCTACTGTTTGTGATTATGTTTTTGCTGATAAAGAGAAAGCAAAATTTGGTTACTCAGAAGTCAAAATTGGTTTTGTACCGGCTATTGTCTCGGTCTTTTTACTTAAACGAACTTCTTCTTCAAAAGCATTTCAACTTTTATTAAGTGGTGAAATTATTGATTCGTACTCTGCCAAAGAAATTGGAATAGCTGATTTTCTTTCCGACAATACAATTGAAGAAGCAAGAATTTATGCTGAAAAATTAAATTCAAATTCTCAGGAAAGTATTAAGCTTATCAAATCAATGAAAAAGTTTTTTGAGTTTACATCTGTAAACAATTCAATTGATTATCTTTATCAGTTAAATACTATTAGTCGTTCAACTGATGATTTCAAAAACGGCTTGCTAAAATTTTTAAGTAAATGAAAGGAACAATTATGGAATTGAAGCAACAGATTCGTAACATAAAAGACTTCCCTAAACAAGGAATAATGTTTAGAGATATAACTACTCTGTTAAAAAATCCCGAGGCAATGAAATATGCCGCAGAGATTTTATTCGATTTTTGCAAAGATAAAAATATCACAAAAGTGGTTGGAATAGAATCGCGTGGATTTATCTTCGGTGCAATTCTCGCCAAAATGCTAAATGCTGGATTTGTTCCAGTAAGAAAACCTGGCAAATTACCTGCAGATAAAATTTCCGAATCTTATCAACTTGAATACGGAACAGATACACTCGAAATACATTCAGATGCAATTCAAGCCGGGGACAGAGTTTTAATTCACGATGATTTGTTAGCTACTGGTGGAACAATGGAAGCTGTCTGCAAGTTAGTAAAAAAACTTGGTGGTGAGATTTCACAAATATCTTTTATTGTTGAATTAAGCTTTTTGAAAGGAAGAAAAAAATTGTCCGATTATGATGTTAAATCTATAGTTACTTATGAAGATGAAAACTGATTAGACTGTAATTCTTTAAATCAGTGTGAGTTATTTTTTAGTTAACTCTGAAATTATAAAAACAAACTCGCCTTTAAGTTTATTCTTTGGAATGATTTTAAGCAATTCTTCGGGATAGCCGCGCCAGATTTCCTCAAATTTTTTTGTAAGCTCCTTACATACTATTACATATCTTTTCGGCATAAACTTTTTCAAATCTAAAATAAGCTTCTCAACTCTGTAAACAGATTCATTCACTATTATCATTCTTTTTTCTGATGAAAGCTCTTTTAATTTTTTATCTCGTCCTTTCTTTTGAGGCAGAAATCCTTCGAAGATGAAACTAGTAATCGGCAAGCCAGTTATAACTAATGAAGCAAGTAACGCTGAAGCACCTGGAATTGGAATAATTTTTATCCCACTTTTTATACATTCAGAAATAAAAATTGAACCGGGGTCAGAAATAGCAGGAGTTCCTGCATCACTTATCAAAGATACTTTATTAACTGATTTTATCTTTTCAATGAGAGATAAAATTTTATGTTTTTCATTAAAAGCATTTAATGAAATCAGCTCTTTGCTTATTTCAAATTTTTTCAAAAGGATTGAACTTACTCGAGTGTCTTCACAAATTATGAAATCGGATTGATTCAAAGTTTCAATTGCTCTGAATGAAATGTCTTCAAGGTTACCAATTGGAGTACTGACAATAAATAATTCCATCTTAATAAAACGCAAACGGCTCTCAATAATCAGAGAGCCGTCATACGTGCAAGTAGTTTAATAATTGTTATTAGTTACGACATAAATTTTAATACTTTTCTAATAATTTCCAAGCCCTCTTTTATTTCATCTTCATTTATAGTTAGAGGGGGTCGGAACCTTATTGATTTCTCTCCACAGCCGAGAATCAATAATTTTTCGTCATAACATAAATCTTTGAATTTATTGCGCTCATCAGGATTATTAAAATCGAAAGAACACATCAACCCTAATCCTCTTGTATTGGATATTACATTTGGGAATTCATTCTGTAATTCTAATAATCCATCTAATAGGTGTTCCCCAACAATTCTTGCGTTCTCCACCAAATCATCATTTTTAATTACATCAAGAATAAATTTTGACCTTACCATATCAGTTAAATCTCCACCCCAAGTAGAATTAATTCTGCTAGAGACTGTGAAACAATTTGTTTCAATTTCATCAACTCTTTCTGAAGCCATAATTCCACAGATTTGAGCTTTTTTACCAAATGCTATTATATCAGGTTTAACAAAATGTTCGTATGCCCAGAATTTCCCGGTAAGTCCAAAACCTGTTTGTACTTCATCAAATATCAACATTATTTCATTTTCGTCTGCAATCTCTCTTAGCTTTAACAAAAACTCTTTTCTAAAAAAGTTATCTCCACCTTCTGCCTGTATTGGCTCAATTATTATCGAAGCAATATCATCAGGATTATTTTTAATAGCTGAATAGATATCATCAATTGCCTGATTTTCTAGCTTAATAACTTTATCTAAATTTTCTTCCAATGGAAATGTGATTTTAGGATTGATAATTCTTGGCCAGTTGAATTTCGGAAACCATTTGATTTTTGTTATATCAGTATTAGTCAATGATAAGGCATAACCACTTCTTCCGTGGAATGCTTCTTTGAAATGAATTACCTGAAATCCTTTTTCCTCTTTGTATCCTTTCTGAAAATTTTTCTGAACTTTCCAATCAAAAGCAACCTTCAGTGCATTCTCAACTGCAAGAGTACCACCACTTATAAAAAACATATGCTTCATAAAATCAGGCTTTGCAACTTCAGCAAATGTTTGAACAAAATCTGCCATATAAGTTGTGTATATATCAGAGTTGGAAGGTTTATTCACACTAACAAAACCTAAAGTACTCTGAATTTCCTCATTAGAAATATGAGGATGATTTAAGCCGATAGGAGAAGATGCGAAAAAAGTAAAATAATCTAAATAAACATCCCCGTTTCTTTCATCTACTAATCTTACGCCTTGGCTTTTTGATAAATCAAGAACTATATCAAATCCATCTGCCAAAATGAATTTATTAAGTGTATTTTTTACGTCTTTTGGGTCAATGTTTGGTTTATACAACGTATTTAAGTTTAATAAATCATTCATAAAATATCTCCGTTATTAAAGAAAATGAACTAATTATTTGATAGGGAAGGGAAAGCGGAAGTCTTTAAAATACGTTCTCGAAGTTAGAAACGAAGTAACTTCTTAATGAAATGTGCGATATTTTATGATTTCGAGCCATAACCAATGCAAATTTAAAGAATGAAACAAGAAATTTCCAAAAGAGGTTTTATTAAATCTTTTTAATGCTCTTTTAGAATAGAGAATAGTTTAGGTTTTTTTCAAGAAAGATATCCTTTCTTACTTTTTAATTCTTTTTCGCGCTTTAGTGCCTCAGATTTATTGTCGTATGTTTCATTATAAATTAACTCAAAAGGAATTCTATTTCTGGTAGATTTTACGAGTCCAGAATTATGCTCTAATAATCTTTTCTCAAGATTAGAAGTCATTCCAATATAGCGTTTACCATCTTTTTTGCTTAAAAGTATATATATGAAGAATGGCATATTTGAATTAGATTGATGATTAAAGATTGTAGAGTTCCGACTAAATCTTTTCTTATTCTTAAATGCGCCGGTCGGATTCGCCCCAAATCGAAGATTCGGGGTTGTAGACTTCCGCCTTCTCTTTATTTGAGGCGCCGGTCGGATTCGAACCGACGAATAGAAGTTTTGCAGACTTCCGCCTTAGACCACTTGGCTACAGCGCCTTGAAAAAATAAAATCCACTTAGAGTGGATTTTATCGTTGAGCGGGAAACGGGACTCGAACCCGCGACATCAACCTTGGCAAGGTTGCGCTCTACCAGCTGAGCTATTCCCGCATTGTCAATAAAATAATAACTTTTGGCACAAATATATTCTAAGACTTAATTCTTTGCAAACAGTTTAAATAATATAATATCTATCTAATTTTGTAACCATATTTTAATTTTATAATCTAATCAGCTAAAAAATTTTGGGACAAATTATGGAAGTAGAGATTAAAGATTTTCAAAAAGATGTTCTCGAAGAAAGTTTTAATATTCCAGTCTTAGTTGACTTTTGGGCAGAATGGTGTGGCCCTTGTCGTATGCTTACACCCATTCTTGAAAAGCTTGCTCAAAAATATTCGGATAAATGGAAATTAGTTAAGATAAATACTGAAGAGCATCCTGAATTAGCTGCTCAATATAGAATTAGAAGTATTCCGAATGTTAAACTTTTCCATAAAGGAAAAGTTATAAACGAATTTACTGGTGCTTTACCAGAAAAAATGATTGAAGACTGGCTAAAAAAAACTATTCCAAATAAATATTCTGAGATGATAGATAAAGCCAAAGTACTAATTGAACAAGGTAAAATCGAAGATGCCAGAGCAATTCTTGAGGAAGTTCATTCAGGTGATATTACAAATAGTGATGTAAAAGTTTTGCTCGCAAAAATTTTAATATTTGAAAATCCTGAGGAAGCAAAAAGATTAGTAGAAAGTTCGAATGTTTCAGATGAATATATTGAGCTTGCAAATTCAATTATAACATTTGTTCAACTATTTGATAAAATGAAAAACGAACATATTCTCAATGAACATCCAATAAAAAGATTGTACCTAGATGCGATAAAATGTTTATATGTAAGAAAATTTTCTGATGCTTTAGAAAAATTTATTGAAGTTATTCGTGAAGATAAATTTTATGATGATGAAGGTGCAAGGAAGGCTTGTATTGCAATATTTAAATACTTAGGAGAGGAAAATGAGATAACTATGAAATATCGTCGTGATTTTGGTCGGGCACTCTACGTTTAGGATCAGAATATACATTATATCTTATAAAAAATATTAATTCATAAATAAAGGAGATTACTTAAGTGGAACAAAATTTATTGACACCAATGCCGAGAATAGGAGATAAAGCTCCTAGCTTTAAAGCAGTTACAACACAGGGAGAAATTAATTTTCCTGAGCAATATGAAGGAAGCTGGGTTATTCTTTTCAGTCATCCAGCGGATTTTACACCAGTTTGTACATCTGAGTTTATGACCTTCGCTTCAATGGAAGAAAAGTTCAATCAGGCGAATTGTAAATTGGTCGGATTGTCAGTAGATGGACTTTACAGTCATATCGCTTGGTTGAGAACAATCAAAGAGAAAATTGAATTCAAGGGAATGAAAAATATTGAAGTTAAATTCCCTTTGATTGAAGATATAACAATGGAAATTTCAAAAAAATATGGAATGATTCAGCCAGGAGAAAGCAGCACAAAGGCCGTCAGAGCTGTATTCTTCATCGATCCCAAAGGAATTATTAGAACTATAATTTATTATCCATTGAGCTTGGGAAGAAATTTTGAAGAATTATACAGAGTTTTAATTGCGCTTAAAACTGCTGATGAATTTGGAATTGCTACTCCAGCAGACTGGCAGCCAGGAGATGATGTAATTGTTCCGCCGGCTGGTTCTTGTAATACTGCTAAAGATAGAGTCGAAGGGAAGGAAGAAGGTGTTGAATGCAAAGATTGGTTTTTCTGTACAAAGAAAATCAGCAAAGAAGAAATTTTTAATAAAGTATTGAATTAGTATTATAGAGGTGTTGTAGTTAATACTGCAACACCTTTTTATTCATTCAATAATCGAAGATTTCATTCCTTTTGCCATCAATACTAAATTTTCATCTTAATCTGACTCTCATTCTTAATCTCAATCTTTATTAAATTAGTGCATGCTAAAAGAAACACCTTTAACAAAAGCCAGTTTTGTAGTTGCTGATGTTGAAACTACTGGACTATCAGCACAGAAAGAAAGAATAATTGAAATTGCATTAGTTAAAGTTGAGAACCTCAAAGTTGTAGAGAAATTTTCTACTTTGATAAATCCACAAAGAACTATTCCACCATTTATAACTTCATTTACAGGAATTTCAGATGAAGATGTTGAGTTCGCACCTATATTTTATAAGGTCAAGGATAAGATTTTAGAAGCATTTGAAGATAGTATTTTGGTTACTCATAATCTTCCTTTTGATTATTCATTTATCAAAAATGAATTCAGATTAGCTGGAGAAAATTTCGAACCAATTGCTTCTCTTTGCACATTAAAATTATCAAGAAAAATTTTCCCAAATCTTAAAAGCAAATCATTAGGTTCAGTAGCTTCATTTTTGAAAATCAGAAATCCTAACTCACACAGAGCGCTCTCTGATGCTGAAACAACTGCGAGGATTTTAATAAAGATTATCAAGCGATTGAAAAAAGAAGAGGGAATAGAAACTGTTGCAGATTTGCTTGCTTTTCAGGATGGAATTTCACCGTCCAATAATCTTAAAATTAAACCTGAACTAAGAGATGACTTTTATAGCTTTCCTAATGCTCCGGGAATTTATTACTTCCTGAATAATAAGAATCAAATTATTTATATCGGCAAAGCGAAATCACTCAGAGATAGAATTAAGTCTTACTTTCTGAAAAACACTGAAAGAAAAATTAAGAAAATAATTTCGCAGGCTAAAAGTCTTCGTCATATAATTACCAATTCTGAATTAACTGCACTGTTGCTTGAAGCTGAGTCGATAAAAAGACAAAAACCGAAGCATAATAAAATGCTGAAAAATTATGGCTCGAAATATTTTATCAGAATTAACAAAAATGAAGGCGCTCCTTGTGTGGAGATAACTAATAAATTTGATTTAGATGGCAATGATTATTTCGGTTTGTTTCACTCGAGAAGAATTGCGGAATCAGTTGTGAATTTTATAAACAAGACTTTTGCGATTCGTGAATGTAATTTAAAAGAATATCTTAAAGGCCGTGCTTGCTTCCTTTATGAAATTAATAGATGTACAGCTCCTTGTCTTGGACTGCAATTCAATATTCAAAAACATAATGAGGAATTGAACGAAGTTTATAAATTTCTTTTCGGTGAAAATCAAAGTGCGATGACTAGACTTCTGAATAAAATGAAACAATACTCGTCCAAGCAGGAATACGAAAAGGCAGCAGAAATAAAAATTCTTGTTGATTATCTTATCAATGAAATTTCAAAAACTTCTCTCCTTGCTGAACCAATAAATTCCGCAAAAGTACTAATTGAAATCAACTCCGGCTTTTCACAGAATTTTTCATACGATAACGATTATCTTCTGCTTTTAGAAGGCAGAGTTTACATAAAAGGATATATTTATGATGATAAAAATAATTTTGACCAAGCATTAGATGACTATTTTAATCAAACTATATTAACAAAACCATTTCCTACTGATGAGGATTTGGAAAAACTCAAAGTTACTTTGAATTGGCTGGTTAAAAATCGTAATAGAGTAAAAGTATATTATCTTAAAGATTACTTGAACAAAGAAGATTTATTTAAGGCATTGAGCTTCCCTCAAGGCGCTTATGTTGAAAATACTATTCGAATTGAGTCTGAGTACGATTATAATATTTGATAGAATATGAATAAAGAGTTAAAGAAAATCGTTAATGATAACAAGTCCGGTTCTTTACAGATATTATCAAATTTAATTAAGTACTGTAAAAGGATTTATCTGAGCAAGGATGAACTAAAAAGTGTTTGTGAAATAGCAGAATTGAATTTATTTCATTTTGCAGCAATTAAAAATTTTATTTTACTATTAGACAAGAAAATTAAAAATTCAAATCCTGAACAAATATTTAAGTTTTTAATTGATTATGAAAGTGAACAGAATTATGTCGCACATTCAATTTATTTAAAGAACAAAAAAATATTAAGTAAGATAAACTCATTTACAACCATATCGTTTAGTAAAACAATTCTCGATTTAATTAAAATAATTTATGAGGAAAAGAAATTATCCAGTGAAGAAAAGTTAAAGGTATTTGTTCTTGAATCTCGTCCGATGTTGGAAGGTAGAAAATTTATTTCTGAATTAAGTAAACTGAATCTTGATGCTACCTTAGTTGTTGACTCTTTAATGTGTTATGCAGTAAAAGAATCTGATGCAGTTTTGATTGGAGCAGACCAGATTTACAAGAATGGTAATGTGGTGAATAAAATTGGAAGTTATCCATTGGCTTTGTGTGCGAAAGAATTCAATAAACCATTTTATATCATTGCTGATAAATCAAAATATGTTACAAAAGATTCTGATAGAAAGGAAATCAAATACGCTTCAAATAATTATCCTTCTTCACAGGTTTGGAAAACAAAAAGAAGAGTAAACATCCTCAATCAATACTTTGAAGAAGTACCAGCAAAGCATATCACGAAAATTTTAACCAACTAATTCTTCAGCTCTCTAAAGCTAACTCGAATTTTCTCTTTCACTTTAGCAAATGTGATACCCCAAGCCTGTCGAAGTGAGAGGCTGGGTGGGGTTCAAATTAAGTTGCCAAAGAATATATCATTCCTAAAGATATTCTCTTATTATTTGGAATTTTTT
>CAKZLD010000129.1 GCA_937125135.1 uncultured Ignavibacterium sp. | reverse complement strand
AAGTCCATATCTCCAAGGTGATCTTCATTACCGAGAATATCTGAAAGTATAGAATATTCATCACCTTCTTTTACCAAACCCATAGCAATTCCAGATACAGCAGTTTTAATTGGAACTCCTGCATCCATCATTGCTAATGATCCAGCACATACAGTTGCCATCGAAGATGAACCATTCGATTCGAGAATATCTGAAATTACTCTTACTGTATAAGGAAAAATATCTTCACTGGGGAAAACCTGTTTCAAAGAGCGTTCAGCGAGATTTCCGTGACCAATTTCTCTTCTTCCAACTCCAGATAATTTACCAACTTCGCCAACAGAGAAAGGTGGGAAATTATAATGAAGCATAAACTTCTTTGTATATTCCTGATGCAATCCATCAATCAATTGCTCATCGTTTTTTGTTCCTAATGTAACAGTGGTTAAACTTTGAGTTTCACCTCGTGTAAACAACGCTGAGCCGTGTGTTCTTGGTAAAACAGACAGTTCTATTGCAATTGGTCTAATCTCGTGTGTCTTTCTTCCATCTAATCTGATTCCTTCTTTCAGGATTCGAGTTCTCATCAGATCTTTTTCCATATCGTGCAGAAGATTCTCGATAACTTTTTCCTGTTCGGGATATTTTTCTGATAGATTGGAAATCACATATTCTTTAAGCTCTTTATTCTTTGTTGAACGCTCTTCTTTTGTAAGAATTGAATAAACTATTTCTTTAAATTTCTCATAAGCAAGATTGTAAACATCTTTTTTCAAGTTTTCGTCAATTTCAGGAATGGGCACAACCCATTTTTGTTTGCCGGCAGCTTCCCTCAATTCATTCTGAACAAGAACGATTTTCTTTATTTCTGTGTGAGCAAATTTCAGTGCATATAAAATTTCTTCTTCGCTTAATTCTTTTGCTTCACCTTCAACCATCATAATTGAGTCTTCTGTTCCGGCGACAACAAGTTCAAGGTCGCTGATTTTTATTTGCTCGTGAGTTGGATTGATAATGAAATTTCCGTCAATTCTTCCAACTCTCACTTCTGCAATTGGACCATTAAATGGAATATCAGAAATAGTTAATGCAGCAGAAGCCCCACAAGCAGCAAGCACATCAGCATCATTTTCGCCATCATAAGAAAAAACAGTTGCGATTACTTGTGTCTCATTCATAAAATTATCGGGGAATAATGGTCTTATTGGTCTATCACAAAGACGAGCGCTTAATATTTCCTTTTCACTTGGCTTCCCTTCTCGTTTGAAGAAGCCACCGGGAATTTTTCCTGCAGCTGAAGTCTTCTCTCTATATTCAACTTGCAAAGGGAAAAAATCCTGATCTGCTTTGACTTCTTCAGAAGCAACAGCTGTTACCAAAACCATAGTATCGCCGTAACGAACCATCACTGCACCGTTTGCTTGTTTTGCAAATCGTCCTGTTTCGAATGATAAAATTCTTCCGCCTATTTCTACTTCTTTTTTAATAATGTTCATTTTTTACTTTCTGATATTTAGTTCTTTAATAATTGCCCTGTATCTTTCAATGTCTTTTTTCATTAAGTAATCGAGCAATCTTCTTCTTTTACCAACCATCATCATCAGTCCTCTTCTTGAATGATGATCTTTTTTGTGTTTATCAAAATGACTTGTAAGGTCATTAATTCTTTCGGTTAATAATGCAATTTGTACTTCAGCTTTTCCTGAATCTTTTTCGTTTTTACCGAATTTTTTGATTATTTCAAGTTTTCTTTCTTTTGTAATCATTTTATACCTCTTTTAATTGTAAGATGTAATTCCAGTAATCACCAGAATTAATTATTTAATTGATTTAGTTTGTTAAAAATTTTTATTCCATTTTCTTTGTCTGAATCCATTTGTTTAATAAGCTCTTCGGCTGAATCAAATTTTTCTTCACCTCTGATTTTTTCTAATATTTCAACCTTAACTTTTTTACCGTAAATATCAGATTGAAAATCGTAGATAAATACTTCGGGAACTATACTTCCATCGTTATAGAAAGTTGGTCTCTTCCCAACGCTCAGTAAACCATTATATCTTACTCCATCAATAAAAATAAATACCACATATATACCCAACATCGGAAGAAGTTTATCTTCATCATCAAGTTTGATATTTGCTGTTGGATATCCAAGCGTCCTTCCACGACCATCACCATTAATTACTTCACCTGTAAAAAAGTAATTACGTCCCAACATTTTATTAGCTGAAGTGATATTACCATTTTGTAATTCGTTCCTGATTACTGAGCTACTAACCACTTTGGAATCAATCTCAAATGGCAGAATTTCAATCACATCAAATCCAAATTCTGCTGAAATTGATTTAAGAAAATCAACATTACCTTCTCTGGACTTTCCAAAATGATGATCATGTCCTATCACAATTTTTTTTATACCTATTCTTTCAACGATAAATTCTTTAATGAACTGATAAGAAGTTATTTCAGCGAAACTTCTTGTAAAATTTATCTTAAGATGATTCTCTATACCCAACAAGTTTAAAATTTCGGCTTGTTCATCTTGCGTTGTGAGTAAACTAATAGTTGAGTTCGGATTAATTATTTTTCTCGGGTGTGGGTAAAATGTAATTATCAGATTTCGTAATGATTCTGATTTAGAAATTTCCACAACCTTTTTAATAATTTGTTGATGTCCAAGGTGAACTCCATCAAAAGTACCAATAGTTAAAACTGTTTTCTCATCCCGTTCAATTTCTGATATATTATTAAACACTCTCATATTAAGCAACAAAATTTTAATTCAAATTTCCATTTGAAAACAATTCTGATAACTCAGTTAATTGAAAAGCATCCCTGACATCAAATTCGCCTATGCTGTTCCGTCGTAAAGAGCTTAAGATTGCTCTGGTTCTAAGAGCTTTTCCAAAATCATCAGCTATTGATCTGATGTAAGTTCCTTTTGAGCATTCAATGGTAAAATGAATATCTGGCAATTCAATCTTGTTAATTACGAAATCGTAAATCAAAATTTTTCTTGGTTTTCGTTCGACTTCCTTTCCTCGCCTTGCTAAGTGATATAATCGTTTTCCATTCTTTTTTATTGCAGAGTACATCGGTGGAAGTTGTTCAATCTGACCAATAAACTTTTTTGCAACTCTAAAAATGTTTTGCTCATCAATATCATCTGGAATTGGAAATTGATTTACTTCTGTTTCCAAATCAAAAGAGTCTGAATATTGTCCTAAAGTAATTATTCCACTGTAAACCTTTTTGAGGTTTTGAAATTTTTCAATTTCCTTTGTTTTATTCCCTGTGCAAAGAATGAGTAATCCGGTAGCTAATGGATCAAGCGTTCCGGCATGACCAATTTTTCCGAAATTGATAATTTTCCTAACCTTCTCAATCACTCTGAAAGAAGACATTTTCAATGGTTTATCAATTAAAATAGTTTCACCATTTTGAAAATCAGGATAATAATCAAGACTCTTCTTTTTGCTGATCATTTTCGTGTATCTTTTTTATCAAACCTTCTATCTTTTCAACATAGTCTAATGTATCATCGAGAAAAAATCTTAATTCAGGAACGAACCGTAAACTTATTCTATGAGCAAGCTCAGTTCTTATAAAGCCGGATTTTTGTTTAACTCTTTCTAATACTATTTCTCTTTTTTCTTTTTCAAAAATTGAGATATAGACTGAAGCAATTCTTAAGTCGGGACTCACTCTGACATTTGTCAAAGTAATTAAACCTAAGTCAACATCTTTCACTTTATGTAACAATATCAGACTTAGTTCGTGTTTTATCAGGTTCTCTACTTTATCAATTCTATGTGATGACATATTAATTCAATGTTTTTTTAGTTTCAATTATTTTATACGACTCAATGATATCGCCAATTTTTATATCATTGTAATTAACGATACTAATTCCACATTCATATCCATTTTCAACTTCACGAACGTCATCTTTAAATCTTTTCAAGCTGAGGATTTCTCCTTGATGAATTACAACACCATCTCTAATTAACCGAATCTTATTGTTTCTGGCAATTTTTCCATCCTGAACATAACAACCTGCTACTGTTCCTACTTTTGGTACTTTGAAAACTTCTCTGACTTCAACAGTTGCAGTAATTTCTTCCGACAAGATTGGTGAAAGCATTCCTTCAAGAGCAGACTTTAGTTCATTGATTGCATCATAAATAATACTATAAAGTCTAATATCAACTTTTTGAGATTCAGCTAACTTTCTGGCATTAATATTTGGTCTGACATTAAATCCGATAATTATCGCATTTGATGCAGCTGCCAGAAGCACATCATTTTCTGAAATACCACCAACCCCTTTATGAATTACTTTCACTATCACTTCCTGATTCGAAATTCTCATAAAAGCATCAGATAGAGCTTCGACAGAGCCATCAACATCACCTTTAACAATAAGAGGCAACTCTTTCACACCACCGATTGCAATTTGTTTGGCAATTTCATCAAGGGTCAAATGATGAATTTGTTTTTGATCTTGTTCCCGTTTTAGCTGTTGTCTCTTTAAACTAATTTCTCTTGCTTCTCGTTCAGATTCAACAACAATAAATGTATCTCCTGCCTGAGGTGCTGCTTCGAATCCTAACACCTGTACAGGAGTTGAGGGAGGTGCTTCTTTTACTTTGTTTCCACGTTCATCGAACATTGCTCTGACTCGTCCGTGAAAAATTCCTGCAACGAATGGATCTCCAATCCGCAAAGTTCCTTTTTGAACAAGAATAGTTGCAACAACACCTCTACCTTTATCAAGTTCTGCTTCAACTACTGCTCCTCTTGCCAACCTATTAGGATTAGCTTTTAAATCGAGTAATTCTGCTTCGAGAAGAATCTTCTCAAGTAGAACATCAACATTTTTACCTGTTTTGGCTGAAAGTTCAACACATTGATATTTACCACCCCAATCTTCTACTAAAAGATTTCTTTCAGCAAGTTGTTGTTTAATTCTGTCTATGTTAGCGCCCGGCTTATCAATTTTATTTATGGCAACTACAATAGGAACATTAGCTGCTTGAGCGTGGTTAATAGCTTCGACTGTTTGAGGCATCACAGCATCATCCGCAGCTACAACCAGAACCACAATGTCTGTTAACTGAGCGCCTCTTGCTCTCATTGCTGTAAAAGCTTCGTGACCCGGTGTATCGAGAAATGTTATGAGTTTGTCTTCACCAAGGTTAACCTGATACGCGCCAATGTGCTGGGTTATTCCGCCTGCTTCACCAGCAACAACATTGGTGTTTCTGATATAATCTAATAACGAAGTTTTACCGTGATCAACGTGACCCATGATTGTAACCACAGGAGGACGTGGATTTAAATGCTCTTCGGGATCTGCTTTGTCTTCAAGAACGTCTGCTGAATATTCTTTTTGAAATTCAACTTCAAAACCAAATTCATCAGCTACAAGCGTAATTGTTTCCACATCTAATCTTTGGTTGATTGAAACCATTAGCCCAAGTGAAATACATTTTGAAATTACTTCCCCGACAGGAACATTCATAAGATTTGCTAATTCGTTAACCGCAATAAATTCGTTTACTTTAATTTTTTTCTGTTCGAGTAATTTCTGTTCCTGAATTTTTACTTGTTCAGCTTCTCTTTCTTTTTTCTTTTTCTTCTTAAAAATATTTCTGGCAGAAACAACACTATCGTCCATTGATAGTAATGTTTGTTTAATTGCAGCTTTAACATCCCTCTCATCTATTTCGAATTTCTTCCCTTTCTTTTTCTTTTTATTTATATCAACTTCTTCAACAACGACTTCTTCTTTTACCTTTTTCTTTTTGATTTTTATTTTTTTCTTTTTTTCTTTTGCCTCAACTACTTGTTTAACTTCTTCCTTTTGAGACTCTTCGGGTTGTTTTACTTCTGGTTTTTGTTCTACTTCTTTTTTCTTTTCTTTTACCTTCGGAGTTTCTTCCTTTTTCTTCTTCTTTTTGCCTTCATCCAAATCAATCTTTCCGAGAACTTTCAGACCTGCTACTTTATTCTTATCAGTGTCCTTCGGTTGAACAAATTCTTTTATCTTTATCTCTTCAGGCTCTTCCTCTGTTTTTTCTTCCTCGAGTTTAATGGTTGTAATTTCTTCCTGTTTCTCTGATTCAGGAGATATTTCAACAATCACTTCTTCAATTTGTTCTTCGACTAAAACAGGCTCTTCAATTTTTATTTCCTGATATTGTTTTACTTCAACTTCTTTTAAGGGTTCAGTTACAACAGAAGGTTGTTTTTCAATTATTTCTACTTTCTTTTCAACGACTTCTGTTTTCTCGGGTTTTGGAAAATATTTTTTCTTTAGTTCATCCCATTTTTTTTGATGTTGCGAAGTTTTTTCAATTTCTTTCTTAAAATGAGTGTGTATCGCCTGAAGCATCTCTTCAGTTACTAAAGAATTTGCTGTTTTAACAGGATAGCTTTTCCTCTTCAGAAAATCCAATAGTGTATCTGCAGATATATTGATATCTCCGGCAAGATTGGCAATTCTTAATTTTTTTACTTTTTCTTCAGACATAAATTTTCCTTAGGGTTATCTACTCTTCTTCCTCTATCTGAGCTTTGATTATTTCTATTATCTGATCAACTTGTTCTTCATCTAATTCGTCAATCTCCATTAATTTTTCTTTTCCGGCAGAAAGAACTTCAAGAGCTGTATCATATCTGTTGTTTATCAAAATCTGATAAATATCTTCTCCAAGTTCTTCTTTCAGGTCTATTAATTCGATATCTTCTTCGTATTCTTCAAACGGTTTTTCTTCTCTGATTATTTCAATATCATATCCGGTTAATTTCATTGCTAGTCGGATGTTGATTCCATTTCTACCTACCATCATCGAAACCTGATCGCTATCTGCATAAACTACTGCTTTTCTTTCATCTTCGTTAATATCAATTTTTTTAATTTTAGCAGGAGCTAATGCCCGCTGAATAAAAATTTCCGGATCTTCAGAGTAATGAATAACATCTATATTTTCATTGTTAAGCTCACGAACGATTGCATGAATTCTAACGCCTTTCATTCCCACACAAGCACCAACAGCATCAATTCTATTATCCTGAGATTCTACTGCTACTTTTGCTCGTTCACCGGGTTCTCTTGCAATTGCTTTTAATTCAACTATGCCGTCATAAATTTCAGGAACTTCAATTTCAAACAATCTTTTGAGAAAAAGATTATCAGCTCTTGAAATTGTAATGATTGGACCTTTATTTGATCTTCTTACGTCTTTAACTATAGCTCTAATGGTTTGTCCTTTTTTATACTTTTCAAAAGGAATTTGCTCTTCTCTCGGCAAGAGTAATTCGTTTTTATTGTGGTTAATTAAAAGATCATTTTTTCTGATTTGATAAATCTCTCCGACCACTATTTCGCCAAGCATTTCTTTGTATTCATTATAAACAATTTCTTTTTCAACCTCTCTTAATTTCTGATTAAGACTTTGTTTCGCAAGAGTGATCAATCTTCTGCCTAACGATGAAAGCTCAATTTTCTGGATGTAATCATCACCTATATCAAGTTCATCTTCATTTCCTAATCTATTTACTTCCTCAAGACTGATTTGCGTTGCAGGATTTTCAACTACTTCAACTATTTCTTTTTCAAGATAGATTTCGATATCGCCTCTATCCATGTTTACGACCAACTCATAACGAGCGTCTTCTCCATATTTCTTTTTAATTAAAAGACCAAATACATCTTCAAGAATTCCTCCAAGAACATCTTTATCAATTCCTTTTATTTTTACCATTTGTGAAAAGGATTCAACTATTTCAGGATTCATTTTTTCTCCTCCGCTAAGAAAAACTTATTAATACTTTAGCTTTTGTGATTTGATTATAGTTAATTAAAAAATCATTTTTACCGTCATTAAAAACAAGCTCGTTACCTGCAACTGATAGAAGTTTAGCTTTGATTTTTTTTAATTCACTTTCTGTTTGATACTCGACTTCAAAATATCTGTTTATGTGTTTTGGATATTGAACCAAATACTTTAACGGTCTATTTACTCCGGGAGACGACACATCCAATCTGTAATTTCCTAATGTTTCATCTACAGACAGTAAATTGTTTATTTCACGGCTAAGTTCTGCTAAAGAATCAGCTGAGATATTTTCAGCTGAATCAACATAAACCTCGATAATTCTCTTTCTTTCATCTCCACGAATTATTAGTTCAATCAAAAGTAAATTTTTTGATTCAACTAATGGAGAAATAAGTTTTAATATTTTACTTTTAATATCCATATAATAAAAAACGCCCACTCGGGGCGAAACAACACTTCAAAAATAGAATTAATTTGCGTCATATACAAGAAACTGAATTTATACCCTTATTGATTGGAAATGTAACTCCTGCAATATTTATTAGAATTCATATTTATAATGTAAAATCTTATTTTAGGATATGATAAGCTTTACTTTAAATACAATAAAGTTAGTCAGACCGTTAAACTGCCTTATAACATTTTTATCTGTCTTGATTGGCGGATTTATAATTTCAGAATCAGCAATTAATATAAATCTTCTTTTAATAGCTTCTGTCTCAGCTTCATTGATAACAGCAGCAGGAAACGTTATCAACGATATTTATGATATTGAATTAGATAAAATTTCACATCCGAAAAGACCTCTTCCATTAAATAAAGTATCAATATCACAAGCAAAAACTATTTACATCCTTCTAAATCTACTTGCTCTAATATTACTGTTCATTTCATCTATTTATCTTACTTTAATTGGAGTTTTAGCTATTGCACTTTTATTTATTTATTCAAGTTTTCTGAAGAAAATTTTTTTGCTAAGTAACTTAGTAATTGCATTCCTAACCGGGTTAACTTTCATTTTTGCCGGAGAAGCAGTAAACAATTTAATGTCTTCATTCATTCCAGCCGGATTTGCTTTCTTAATTAATCTCATCAGAGAAATAGTTAAAGACACTGAAGATTTGGAAGGTGATATTCAATGTGGAATAAATTCTCTTCCGATTGTTCTCGGTTTCAAAAAAACAAGTTGGATTGTTCTTTCACTTACTATAATTTTAATTTTATTTACTACTTATCCATATTTCAATGGCATTTATAAGATTGAATACTTTGTTTTAGTTATGATAATTGTAAATCCGATTTTGATTCTCTCAGCAAAGAAATTTTTTGAAGGATATGATAAGAAAAATATTCAAACTGCAAGCGTTTTATTAAAATTAGACATGCTCATAGGCTTAGTTGCTATCTATTTAGGCAAATGAAAAACAAAGACAACTTTTACTTTGAAAAAGGATATAAACTAATTGCTGGAATTGATGAAGCTGGCAGAGGTCCTTTAGCAGGGCCTTTAGTTGCTGCAGCTGTTATACTTCCACAAAATTATCATAATTCTCTGATTGATGATTCCAAAAAAATTAGTCCCGCACAAAGAGAGCGTGCTTTTGAAATGATAAAGAATGATGCTATTTGTTGGACATTCTCGGTGGTTTCTCAAAACACAATTGATAGAATAAACATACTTAATGCAACTTT